>UQZI01000021.1 GCA_900545555.1 uncultured Collinsella sp. | reverse complement strand
AAAGCACATTAAGTGCTTTCCTTTGCGTGCGGAACTCGCGACAAACTTAACCCGCCCCGGCCCCCGATGGCCCCAGACCGACGGGATAGACCGGTTCAGATGGGGCTTTCATGCATGGGTGGTCTGTTGTTGTGCAAATGGGTATCATACTGTGGTTATTGCATCGACTCTGCGATGCATGTTTGTACGTTCCCGGCGGTCGGTTTGCCAGAAGCGCCCCGTCGGTTGTTCCAGACCCGTTTCGAAGAAAGGAAACCACACTAACCTATGGCAGCTAAAAAATCATCTCCCTTGAAGATCATCCCGCTTGGCGGCCTTGACGGCATCGGCAAGAATATGACGGTCTTCGAGTGCGGCGACGACATGGTGCTCGTCGACGCCGGCCTCATGTTCCCGGATGACTCCCAGCCTGGTATCGACCTGGTGCTTCCCGACTACACCTATGTTCTGGAGAACGAGGAGAAGCTCCGTGGTATCGTCGTCACTCACGGCCACGAGGACCACACCGGTTCGCTTCCGTATCTGCTGCAGGACCTCAACAATAAGGTGCCCATCTTCTCGAGCAAGCTGACGCTTGGCTTTATCGAGGGCAAGCTTTCTGAGTTCCGCATCCGCGCACCCAAGTTCCGCGAGGTCAAGGGCGGCAGCCATGTCAACCTCGGCGGCATCTCGCTCGACTTCTTCTCGATGACGCACTCCATCCCCGGCGCTCTGGGCGTGTTCATCCGCACCAATCAGGGCACCGTTATGCACACCGGCGACTTTAAGCTCGACCAGACGCCCATCGACGGCGTCACGCCCGATTATGCCGCTATCAGCCGCTTTGCAAAGCAGGGCATCGACCTGCTGCTTTCCGACTCCACCAATGCCACGGTTCCCGGCTTTACCAAGTCCGAGGCCGAGGTTGGTCCCAACCTGCTGCACGCCATCAAGAACGCGCCGGGTCGCGTGTTCGTCGCGTCGTTCTCGAGCCACATCCATCGTCTGCAGCAGATCTGCGATGCCGCCCGCAAGTGCGGCCGTAAGGTCGTTGTGACCGGTCGCTCCATGCTCACGAACACCCGCGTGGCGCGCGAGCTCGGTTATCTCAACATCGATGATGCCGATATCATCGATGCCTTCGATATTGATAACCTGCCTGACGACAAGATCGTCGTCATGTGCACTGGTTCGCAGGGCGAGCCGCTGTCGGCCCTGTCCCGCATGGCCAATGGCGAGCACAAGACGCTCTCCATCCACGAGGGCGATACCGTTATCCTCTCGGCAACTCCCGTTCCTGGCAACGAGAAGGCCGTCCAGCAGGTCGTCAACAGCCTGGCCAAGCTCGGCTGCGACGTGTGGGATAAGAACCGCGCTCTCGTCCACGTCTCGGGTCACGGTAGCCAGGAGGAGCTCAAGCTCCTGATGGCCATGGCCAAGCCCACGTATTTTATGCCGGTTCACGGTGAGGCCGTGCATCTGCGCGCCCATGCCCAGCTGGCGCGCAAGATGGGCATCAAGGACGATCATATCTTTATCCTCGATAACGGCGACACGCTCGAGATGCGCGGTGGTATCGTCAAGCGCGGTACGCCCGTCGAGTCCGGTGTCGTTTACGTCGACGGCCTGCGTATCGGCGATACCGACCCCATCGTCCTGCGCGATCGCCAGAAGCTCGCCAACGACGGTATGGTCACGGCCGTTGCCATCGTCTCCCTCAAACACAAGAAGATCGAGGCCATCGAGTTCTCGGGCCGCGGCGTCTCGTTTGCCATCGACGACCAGTTCTCCGAGGATGCCTCCGCATCCATTATGAAGACGATCGAGAAGGGCAAGTTCAGCTTTACCAGCAGCGGCTCCGATGCCATTCGCAAGGCCGTGCGCGATTCGCTCTCCAACTTCATTTGGAGCCGTACGCGTACCCGTCCGATGATCATCCCGGTCGTCATGGAGGTTTAGTTTGGCGCGCGGATCTGCACAAAACGCCAAAGGCAATAAAGCCAACAACCAACCGGCATCTGCTAAGGGTGCCGGTTCCCATCTGCGTGCCAATAAGGGCCATGAGGCAGACTTCGACGATTTTGAGCCCTTGGTCGAGCCTTCGGCCAATCGCGATATCGCCGGTGTGGTCATCGCCGTTTTGGCGATCGCGTCCTTCATTGCCGTGATCTCTCCGGCAACAGCGCCCGTGACGGCTGCGGTTGCCGGTTTCTACCACCTGGGCTTTGGTCTGGGCGCCTACGTGCTGCCGATCGTCATCTTGCTGTTTGCCGCCACGCTCTTTTTGGGTGAGGACTCGCCGCTCAACGTGCGCTCTGTCGCGGGCGGCGCCGTGGTCTTTATCGCCGTCGTCTCCATTCTTTCGCTGATGGTGCCGGGCACGAGCGATTCGTGCGACCTTATGTTTACGCCGCAGAACCTTTCCGTGTCGGGCGGCTACATTGGCGCCTTTATCGCAAGTGCCTTGCAAAACGCCCTGGGTAAACCTATCGCCATGGTTGTCTTGCTGGGGCTTGTCGTCGTTGGTTTGGTCATTATCGGCTTTTCGGTGGGTGGCGTTTTGCGCTCCGCACGCGATCGCGCTGCCGATTTTGCCGAGCGTCGACGTGCCGATGTCAATGCGAGCCCGTGGGGCGATGAAGAGGCCCTGTCTGTTCCCGGCGTCGCTCGTCCGCACCTGAGCATTCTGCGCCAGAAGGGGACTGACGCCGCGGTGACCACGGTCATGGGTGGCGATGTCGACCCGGTTTTGGATGACGACGAGGACGATGACCCGTTTGTCGACGTATCCGAGTCGGTTGAAGCCGAGCGGGCCAAGACCACGCTGTTGCCGCGCCGCCATGCCAAGAAGGGCAAGTCTGCGCCTAAGCTCAATACGAGTGAGCCCGACCCGTCTTGGTCCGATAGCGAGATTGAGCTCACCGAGGGCGATGACGAGGACGACGAGGCTCCGATTGAGACCGCAAAGACAACTTTGCTGCCGCGTCGCCATGCAAAGCGCGGCCAGGTAACCGGCCAGCTTTCGATGGAAGACGACTCCGATAAGATCGACGAGTCCGAGCCGCCGTTTGTCGTGAATCCCGTCTCGGCCGCACCTCAGATTCCCGACTTCCTGAAGCATCCCAAGGTTGCCGGTGCGCCTGCCACGAGTGTTATCGAATCGGCTGCGGCTCGTGATGGGGGAGTGGACGACGGCGCCGCAGATAACGAGGGCGAAGAGGAGGACGGCCTCAAGCTTCCGCCGCTCGAAATCCTGCATGCCAACCCGCAGTCGGCTTCCGCCGCGTCTTCGGACAAGGAGCTGGAGCAGACCGCTGAGTCACTGCAATCCACCTTGCTTGAGTTTGGCCGCAGTGCCCGCGTGGTCGGCTGGATCGCCGGCCCCACGGTGACGACCTTTAAGCTGCAGCCCGGTGAGGGCGAGCGCGTGAGCAAGATCTCGAGCCTCGAGGACGATATTGCGCTTTCGCTTGCCGCCCAGTCGGTGCGCATCTTCGCGCCGATCCCCGGCACCTCTCTCGTTGGTATCGAGATTCCCAACCGCAAGCGCCAGAACGTCAATCTGGGCGACGTGCTGCCCTATGTGAAGGGCGGTCCGCTCGAGCTCGCCATCGGCCGCGACGCCGAGGGCACGCCGGTTGTCGCCGACCTCGCCAAGATGCCTCACCTGTTGATTGCCGGTACGACCGGTTCTGGTAAGTCGGTGATGATCAACTCCATCATCACGACCTTGCTCATGCGCGCCCTTCCCGAGGACGTTCGCCTGATTATGGTCGACCCCAAGCGCGTCGAGCTTGCGGGCTATAACGGTCTGCCGCATCTCTATGTGCCCGTGGTGACCGAGCCTAAGCAGGCCGCGAGCGCTCTGCAATGGGCTGTGTCCGAGATGGAGCGTCGCCTGAAGGTCTTCGAGCGTCTCAACGTCCGTAAGATCTCGACCTACAACGAAAAGCAGGCTGCTGGCGAGTTTGAGCATTACGACAACCCGCCGCAAAAGATGCCCTACCTGGTCATTATCATTGACGAGCTCTCTGACCTGATGATGGTCGCCGGTAAGGATGTCGAGGCCTCGATCGTTCGTATTGCACAGCTGGGCCGTGCCGCCGGTATTCACCTTATCGTTGCCACGCAGCGCCCCAGCTCCAACGTGGTGACGGGCCTTATCAAGGCCAACATCACCAACCGCATCGCCTTTAACGTCGCCACGGGCATCGACTCGCGCGTCATCATCGACCAGATGGGTGCCGAGAAGCTCACCGGTTTGGGCGACATGCTGTTCTCCAAGGTCGACTGGGGCAAGCCCCGCCGTATCCAGGGCTGCTTTGTCTCGGACGACGAAATCAACGAGATTGTCGAGTTCGTCAAGTCGCAGAGCGAGCCCAACTACCACGAGGAGATTCTGTCCGCCGTGGCGCCCGCTTCCATGTCCATGGCTGGTGGCGGCGGCATTGTCCGCACCGGAGTAGCCGAGCCGCAAGACGATGATCCACTCATTTGGGAAGCCGCCCATATTGTGGTGGAATCGCAGCTTGGCTCCACATCTGGCCTGCAACGTCGTCTGAAGGTTGGCTATGCGCGTGCCGGGCGTATTATGGACATGCTGGAAGAAAAGGGTGTCGTCGGCCCGCCCGACGGTTCCAAGCCGCGCGAGGTCCTGTTGGACGAGGAGGGGCTTGCCGCGCTGGAATCTGTCGACGCCGAGATGGCACGTGAAGATCGTGAGTTTGGAGGATTCTGATGGCTGCACGCTTTGGTGACATGCTGCTCGAGCAGCGTCGCCGAATGGGCCTTTCCATTCAGCAGGTCGCCAACACCATCAAAATCAGGCCGCAGATCATCGAGTTTTTCGAGACCGGTAACTTTGCTTCGATGCCGCCGCGCGGCTATGCGCAGGGCATGATTTCGAGCTATGCTCGTTTTTTGGGCCTCAATCCGCGCGAGGTCGTCAATGCCTACTTTGACGACCTGATGGCATACGAACGCGAGACGTCGCAGCAGGGCGGTCGTTTTCAGGACGCCGCCGGCTACGTCAATTCGCGTTCCTCTGTCGATAACGGGCGCTTCCTGATGGTTCAGGGTGGTCGCTCAACGCGTTATGGTCAGCGTCCGCAGCAGGCTGGCTATATTACCGAGACGGGGTCCAGTGAGGAAATCCGTTCTCAGCGCGATCGTTTCCGCAGCACGCCTATGCCCGACGATCGTGCGCTTCCCGCTGCCCGCGGTGTGGTGCGCGATCCCCGTGTCGGCTACGGCGACGGCGGCTATTCCGATCGTGGCTACCGTGGTGTCTCTGCCGGTCGTGCTCGCGGCGGCTATGCGGACGCCGATGCCACGCAGGTGACGCCGCGTCTTCGCTCTCAATCACAGCCGTATGGCCAGCGCTCTTCGGCTCCGCGTGCGGGCCAGCGTGGCTATCAAGGCCGCGGTGAACTTGTGCCCCGCTCGGGTCAGCGCGGCCCTCAGGGCCAGGGTGGCTATCGCGGCCGTTCCGACAGCAATCGTGGTCGTATGCCTCAGGGAGGCGGCCGCAGCAGTTCCAGTCGTGGACGCGGCGGTTCCCGTACTCCTCAAAACAACGGTCTCGATCCGCGTATCGTCTACGCCGGCATCGGTGTCGTGGCGTTGCTGCTGATCGTGCTCATCGTGGTACTTCTGCGCGGCTGCGCATCTTCGACGCCCGAGACCACGCCCGAGACGCCCACTACTACCAAGACGACGCCCAAGAAGTCTTCTAAGAAGACCGAAACGGTCGACGAGGACGAAGACACCGATGAGGCGACGGATGAGTCGACCAATTCGGACGCCACCAAGACGACGGCCAAGAAGGAAGAGAACGAGGTCACAAAGGTTAAGGTCTCCGTTGCCAAGGGAAAGACCGCGTGGATTGAGGTCAAGGTCGACGGAAAGTCGGTCTATGGCGCTCAGGCGACTGGCCCCTTTGAGCAGGAGTACACGCCCGAGTCCTCGATCGAGATCACCACGTCCAAGCCTTCCGATGTCACCGTTACCAAGAACGGCGAAAAGGTCCGTTACGATACCAAGACCTCGGGCGTGGCGCGTGTGACGATCACCGTTCCCAAGAAGGAGACGACTGGTTCCGAGAATGGTGAAAGTTCTGATGGTACCGACACCACCGACGGCACCGATGCCCAGTCCACGGATGGCGCCGATACCGCAACTGACGGCCAGACGCCCACCGATTCTACCGACTATTCGTACGATAGCTACTAAGCCGCTCGTACGCGAAAGGAAACATCATGGCTAAAGATTCCAGCTTCGACGTCGTGTCCGAGGTCAACATGCAAGAGGTCGACAACGCCTTCCAGCAAACCACGCGCGAGATTTCCCAGCGCTATGACCTGAAGGATTCCGGCGCCACGATCGAGCTTTCGAAGGGCGACAAGCTCTTTACGATCAACGCCCCGGCCGACTTTGTCTCCAAGCAGATTATCGACGTGCTGAGCTCCAAGCTCATCAAGCGCGGCATCGACCTCAAGGCTGTCTCGTGGGATGCTCCGCAGGCGGCATCGGGCGGCACCGTGCGCGTGCTCGGCCATATCGTCGAGGGTATCGACCAGGCAACCGCCAAGAAGATCAATAAGGACATCAAGGACCAAAAGCTCAAGGTCAAGGTGACTATCGAGGCCGACAAGCTGCGTGTTTCCTCTGCTTCGAAGGACGCGTTGCAGACCGTGATTCAGTTCCTGCGCGACCAGGACTACGGCCAGCCGCTGCAGTTCACCAACTACCGCTAATATCATTCGAAAGGACTGCTCTCCAACATGGATACACCGTTGGGCTCCGTGCTCTACATCACCCTCGGGTGCGCTAAGAACGAGGTTGACACCGACCGCATGCGTTCTCTTTTGACCGCCGCGGGCTACGAGGAGGCATTCGACCCACAGGATGCCGATATCGCCATCGTCAATACATGCTCGTTCCTCGCCTCCGCAACGTCCGAGAGCATCGAGACCACGCTCGAGCTCGCCAACGAGGTTCAGGACGGCGTTCGCTCCTGTCCCATCGTCATGTGCGGTTGCGTGCCGTCGCGTTATGGCGACGACCTGCCTGACGAGCTGCCCGAGGTCGCTGCCTTTGTGAAGGCCGACGAGGAGGACGGTATCGTTGCGGTCATCGATGGCGTGCTGGGTGTCGAGCGTGAGATCGCTGCCTATATTCCACAGGTCAAGCGCACTGTCGAGGGCGCTGTCGCCTACGTCAAGATTTCCGATGGCTGCAACCGTTTCTGCAGCTTCTGCATGATCCCGTATATCCGCGGTCGTTATCACTCGCGCAATGCCGAGAGCATTATCTCCGAGGTGCGCGACCTGGTTGCCGGCGGTGTGCGCGAGATCGTGCTGATTGGCCAGGACACGGGTATTTGGGGCACCGACTTTGCCGACGAAGACGTCACCGATGGCTCGCCGCGCAATCTGGCGCAGCTGCTGCATGCCGTCGCCGAGGCCGTGCGCCCGCACAACGTCTGGGTCCGCGTGCTCTATCTGCAGCCCGAGGGCATGACCGACGAGCTTATCGATACGATTCGCGATACGCCCGAGGTGCTGCCTTATATCGATATCCCCGTGCAGCACTGCGACGCGCGCATCCTCAAGGCTATGCGCCGTTCTGGTTCGCGCCAGGAGCTCGAGGACCTGTTCCGCGATCTGCGTGAGCGTATCCCCGGCATCGTGATCCGTTCCACGGCCATGGTCGGCTTTCCGACCGAGACCGACGACGAGTTCCGCGACCTTATCGACTTTATGGACACCGTCGGCTTTGACTACACGAGCGTCTTTGCCTACTCGCAGGAGGAGGGCAGCCTGGCCGCCAAGATGGAGGGTCAGGTCGATGAGGAGGTCAAGCTCGAGCGCGCCCAGGAGGCCATGGACCTGGCCGAGTCGCTCGGTTTTGCCGCCACCGCCGCACATGTGGGCGAGCGCGCCCAGGTGATCGTCGACGGCATCGAGGAGACCGAGGACGGCGCCGAGCTGATCGGCCATGCTTGGTTCCAGGCGCCCGATTCCGATGGCGCGGTGCACTTGGACGCCAGCGAGGCGTCCGTGGGCGATATTCTGACGGTCGAGTTTACCGATAGCTTCTGCTATGAGCTTATCGGCCATGTTGTGGAGTAGGAGAGCATCGTGGCAAACGAGAGCAATAAGGAACTGACGAGTGTTTGGACGCCCGCCAACATCGTGACGTGCGTTCGCATCGTCTTTATCCCGGTGTTCATGATCGTGTCGGCGCTTTCTCACACGAGTGTTGCCGGTACAGATTGGAGCACCTTCGACGGCCCGCTCGCCGCCGCTGCCTTCATTCTGTATGTTATCCTGTCGTGCACCGATAAGGTCGACGGTTATCTGGCGCGCTCGCGCAACGAGATTACCGATTTCGGTAAGTTCTTGGACCCCATCGCCGATAAGCTGCTGGTGTTCTCGGCTCTGCTGCTGTTCTTGGATTTTGGCGCTGTGACCGTGTGGTCCGTGTTCATTATCCTGTTCCGTGAGCTTCTGGTGAGCGCCCTTCGCATGGTCGCGAGTGCCGCCGGCGTGGTCGTTGCCGCCGATAAGCTTGGCAAGTACAAGACGGCGACCACGATGGTCTCCATCTGCGGTTACCTGTGCGTCTTTGCGATGGCCGGCTTGCACCTTGGCCCGCTGGCGCTGACGCTCGGCATCTACTCGGTGTCGCGCTTCCTGTACGCCGTTGCCGTTGTCCTGACCGTTATCTCGGGCGCCCAGTACTTCTGGAACTGCCGCAAGATCGTCTTTTCGGTCTAGGTCCTGGTGGGTATGACGGACTCTTTTGAGCAGATTTCCGCACATAACGAGGAGCTGGCGCGTCATATTGTCGAGCGCGCGAGCGCTCGGGGCGTAACGGTTTCGACGGCTGAGTCGCTGACGGCAGGTATGATCGCCTCGACGATTGCCGATATCCCGGGCGCCTCGGCGGTGCTGCGTGGCGGTGCGGTGACCTACTGCGATGAGATCAAGCATCGCGTTTTGGGCGTTGATCAGGAGACGCTCGACCGCTATACCGCGGTGTCGCATCAGACCGCGCGCGAGATGGCGGCGGGTTCGCTGGAGCTGTACCAGAGCGATATTGCAGTGAGCGCAACGGGTTATGCCGGCCCCGGCGGCGGCACTGAGGACGATCCGGCTGGCACTTTCTATATTGGCTGGGCGTATCGCGCGGCTGATGGGGAAGTGCCGGTCGTGGACTCTGTGCGCTGCCACTATGAGGGCGACCGTTCGTGTGTTCGTGCCCATGCGGTCGCGGAGGCATTGGGACGCATTGTCCTTGTGCTTAACTCTATGGAATAGACGTGTTTTAAGGGGCCTTCGGGCCCCTTAATTGTGGAGATAGGGACCCCTGACGAATTTAGCGTTTGCGCTGGTCATAGGTGTATTTTTGCCTTTCTTGTTCTTATTTGCCCCTTTGTGGTCAAGCATTTGGTCAGTGTTTGGTCGGCGTTTGGTTGGGTTTTGGAAAGACTGCCTGCATATGATTGGCCTGAACGGTTGACCACGAACAGCCGTTCGTTTATTATCGATGCAGGTTGTTAAGAGGAGGGCTATTCATGGCCAAGAATTCAGGTCCCGTACGTACCGTTCATGCTCGCACGACGGGTAAAGAGCGCGATGAGATGATCGCCACCACCAAGGCCGAGATCGAGAAGAAGTTCGGTCAAGGCTCCATCATGAGGTATGGTGACGGCGGCCCCGAGCTTGAGGTTGAGGCCATCCCCACGGGCGCTCTGGCACTCGATGCCGCTCTGGGTATCGGCGGTGTGCCGCGCGGCCGTATCGTCGAGATTTACGGTCCTGAGTCCTCCGGTAAGACGACGCTTTCGCTCGAGATCCTGGCCGAAGCCCAGGCAATGGGTGGCGTGGTGGCATTTATCGATGCCGAGCACGCGCTCGATCCCACGTATGCCGCGCGCATTGGCGTGGATATCGACGAGGTACTGATTTCCCAGCCTGATACGGGTGAGCAGGCGCTCGAGATTGTTGACATGCTCGTGCGTTCCGGCGCCATCGATGCCATCGTCGTCGACTCCGTCGCCGCGCTGACCCCGCGTGCCGAGATCGAGGGAGAGATCGGCGATACCACGGTCGGATTGCAAGCTCGTCTGATGAGTCAGGCGCTCCGCAAGCTCGCCGGCTCGCTGTCCAAGTCCAACACGACATGCATCTTCATTAACCAGCTGCGAGAGAAGATCGGCGTCATGTTCGGCAACCCCGAGACCACGACGGGCGGCCGCGCCCTTAAGTTCTTCTCTTCGGTGCGTATCGACATTCGCCGCATCGACAGCATTAAGCTTAAGGATGAAGTTATCGGTAACCGCGTGCGCGCCAAGGTCGTTAAGAACAAGGTGGCAGCTCCGTTCCGTTCTGCTGAGTTCGACATCATGTACGGTACGGGCATCTCTAAGGAGGGCTCGATTCTGGACATGGCTGTCGAGTGCGGCATTTGCAAGAAGATGGGCTCCTGGTTTGCCTATGGCGAGGACAAGCTCGGCAACGGTCGCGAGGCCGCCAAGGCGTTCCTGCGCGAACACCCTGATTGCGCCGACGAGATTGAGCATAAGGTCCGCCTTGCCTGCGGGCTTGAGTTTGATGACGATGCTCCGTCCGAGGTCGAGCTGACCGATCAGCCTGCGCCTGAGGAGTTTGACGAGCTTTACGCCATCGATGGTTCCGCCATGCTCGATGATGACGACGAGTAGCGGTTACGCTCATGTCGTATACGGTGACCGAGGCCACGGTCGTTTTTCCCGATAAGAAGGCGGCCTCCTCGTTCTCGAGCGGGTATGCGTCCAAAAAGCCTTGCGCACATATCGATTGTGAGCTTGAGGGCGGTTTTGAGCGGTCCATTTGGATTCCCGTGCGGGTCGCGCGCCTGTATGTCAAAAATCGCCCCGATCTTCCCTGTGATTGGGATAACTTTCGTGAAGCGGTGCAGCTCATCGAGCGTAAATGTGCACTTACCATGGTGACCGAGATGCTATCGCGACGCGACCATGCGACGGGTGAGGTCTGTGACAAGTTGGCACGCTACGGCTTTCGCCAGCACGCGATCGATTTCGCCGTCGAGCGCGCCACCGAGTATCGCTTTTTAGACGAGAACCGCTTTTGCTCGTACTTTATCGAGGAACGCAAGCGGCGCGGTTGGGGACAGCGTAAAATCGAGACCGAGCTCAAGCGCCGTCATGTCGTGCTCGATGACATTCCCGGTTATCCGGAGGATTATTTTGCCGTCGAAGACGATTTGGCGCGTGCGTCAGCCCTGCTCGCCAAGCGGCGTGTTCCAGAGACGCGCGGATTCGAAAAACTGGTTCGGTTTTTGATGGGCAAGGGCTTCTCGTATCACATCGCCGCCGATGCCGTTAAGGCACGTCTCGATGCCGAACGTGAGGAATGTGCGGTTTAGGCGTATGCGTTTTGTGGCCCTGCCGTTCACCGCGTTTTAGCCGCCGTGCTGGAGCCATTTATTTGACAGTTGTTGTGGTTCAACGTACGATAAACACTGTCATTTGCTTTGTGATATGTGCTCATCTGTGATGAGTTTGTTTATATGTTTATCTGTATCCGACCCGCATAAGCTGCGCCCATATTACTCAAATGTCGCGAGCCGTTTGTAAGGACGGTTCGCTTTGTTGTGTAACGAATCCATAAAAAGGAGTGAGCATGCCTATCATCGCAGCGCTCGTTGGCATCATTTTGGGTGCCATCGCCGCCATTGCCTACATGCGCACCGCCAAGCAGGGTAGTCTTCACGAGGCCGACGAAAAAATCCAGTCGGCACACGCACAGGCTGAGTCCCTGATCGGTGATGCTAAGCGTCAGGCCGAGACCCTCAAAAAAGAGGCTCTGCTCGAGGCTAAAGAGGAGATCATCAAGAACAAGCAGGCCGCCGAGGCCGAGGACAAGCAGCGTAAGAACGAGATTCGTACGCTCGAGAACCGCGTGATGCAGCGCGAGGAATCCCTCGATCGCCGCAACGACGCTCTCGACAAGCGCGAGCATCAGCTGTCCAGCCAGGCCGGTCAGGTCGAGAAGCGCTCCCGTGAGCTCGAGGAGCTCTGCGCAAAGCAGACCTCCGAGCTCGAGCGTATCGCCGACCTTACCCGTGAGGACGCCCACAAGGAGCTCCTCAATAAGGTTCGCGGCGAGGTCACCCACGAGGCCGCCACGATCATTCGCGAGTCCGAGCAGCAGGTTCGCGCCGAGTGCCACAAGACCGCCCAGGAAATTCTGTCTCTGGCGATTCAGCGCTGCGCTGCCGACCACACTGCCGAGGTCACCGTTACCTCCGTGCACATTCCCTCTGATGACCTCAAGGGCCGTATCATCGGTCGCGAGGGTCGCAACATCCGGACCTTCGAGCAGGTTTCCGGCGTCAACCTCGTGATCGACGACACGCCCGAGACCGTCGTTCTTTCGAGCTTCGACCCGGTCCGTCGTGAGACCGCCCGTGTCGCCCTCGAGAACCTCATCGCCGACGGCCGTATTCACCCCGCCCGTATCGAGGAGATGTATCACAAGGCCGCCGACCTGGTTCAGCAGCGCGTGCGCGAGGCTGGCGAGCAGGCTGCCTTCGATACCGGCATCCACGACCTGCACCCCGAGATCGTCAAGACCCTTGGTGCCCTGCGCTACCGTACCTCGTTTGGTCAGAACGTACTTCAGCACTCCCTCGAGGTCTCTGATCTGTGCGGCGTGATGGCTTCCGAGCTTGGCCTGGACGTTGTGACTGCCAAGCGCGCTGGCCTGCTGCACGACCTGGGCAAGGCAATCGACCATGACGTCGAGGGCCCGCATGCCGTCATCGGCGCCGAGCTGGCCCGCCGTTATGGCGAGAAGCCCGTTATCGTCCACGCTATCGAGGCTCACCATGCCGATGTCGACCCCAACACGGTGCTCGATGTCCTGGTGCAGGCCGCCGATGCTGTCTCTGCCTCTCGCCCCGGTGCCCGTCGCGAGTCTGCCGAGAACTACATCAAGCGTCTTGAGAAGCTCGAGGAGATCGCCAACTCCCATGACGGCGTCGAGCGCACCTATGCCATGCAGGCTGGTCGCGAGGTCCACGTCATGGTTCAGCCGGACAAGATTTCCGATGCCCAGTCCACGGTCCTGGCTCACGATATCGCCCATCAGATCGAGGAAGAGATGGAGTATCCCGGTCAGGTGCGCGTCGTCGTGATTCGCGAGAGCCGCGCTGTCGATATCGCTAAATAACATGAGCGACGCGAACGAGCTCATCTCATTTATCGCGTCGATGTCGGGGGAGGGCAACCTTCGCGTCGAGGAGAACCTTGGCGAGGGGTATGTCCGCCTCCGCGTTTCGGAGGCCGAGCGGCGCCAGGCAAAGCACGACATTCAGCATGTCGAGGATATCGTCATCGAAATGCTCCGTAATGCTCGCGATGCCGGCGCCGACAAGGTCTATCTCGCCACGACCAAGGAAGACGGCGTCCGCACGCTTGTCTTTCTGGATAACGGTTCGGGCGTTCCGCAGGATATGCAAGAGCGAATCTTTGATGCCCGCGTTACCTCCAAGCTCGAGAGCATGAAGATGGACCGTTGGGGCGTTCACGGTCGTGGCATGGCATTGTTTTCGATCAAGCAGAACACCGATGAGGCCCGTGTGGTCACGTCCGGTGTCGATCTTGGTTCAGCCTTTAAGGTGAGCGTCGCGGCCGACCGCCTCAGTGAGCGTGCCGATCAGTCCAGCTGGCCCCAGGCCGTCAAGGATGAGGACGGACGTTATGTCTGTGCTCGCGGTCCGCATAATATTATTCGCGCTGCATGTGAGTTTGCGCTCGAGGAGTTGCGTGGTTGCGATGTCTATCTTGGTTCTCCGTCTGAGATTGCCGCGACCCTTTATGCTCAGGCGTCAAGCCGGCTTGATACGTCTCGTCTCCTGTTCATTGATGACGAGAGCGAGCTTCCGGTTGTCGATCGTTTAGGCCTTGCTTCTGATGCCGAGGACTTTATCCGTATCTGTTCGGGTTTGGGTCTTGAGATGTCCGAGCGCACGGCCCATCGCATTTTGGCAGGGCAGATTAAGCCCGTTCGCGGTGTGACCGCGCGTCTGCTGCGCGAGCGTGATTCGTCCTCGCATGCGCCGGCTCCTGTCGATCTCGCGAAGGATCGTCGCGGGCTACGTATTGCCAAGGATGACATGGCACAGTTTTCGCGCGCTGTGGAACGCGACTTTAATGACCTTGCCGCCCGGTACTATCTCAACCTTTGCGGCGACCCAAAGATCCGTGTTTCGCGTGATCGAATCACCGTGACCTTTGATCTTGCCAAAGAGGAATAGTGCCTTTACCGAGTCCACTCGGTACGATACAGTTATTGCAGTTAAAACGTACTTTTAAATGCAGGAGTTTCTTCATGGATTGCCTGAAGGTATCAAGCAAATCATCGCCCGCGTCCGTTGCCGGCGCCATCGCCGGCATGGTCAAGGATGGTGTACCCGTCAACATCCAGTGTGTCGGCGCCGGTGCCGTCAACCAGGCCATTAAGGCCGTTGCTATCGCGCGCGGTTTTTTGATTCCAACCGGTTTTGATATTTCCTGCGCGCCCGTGTTCTCCGACATCCTCATTAACGGGGAGTCGCGCACGGCCATCCGCCTTTCTATCTACGTTCACCAGATCAATCGAGCTGCTATGGATAACGTCGTCATGGATGATGTTAAGCCTGTGGCATAGCTTCTGCTTGCCTCGTTTCGCTCCCCATCGTTAGGACTTATGCACATGGACCAGCGTTCCGTACGCGATATTCTTGCCGGTAAAACCTACTTTATCCGCACCTTTGGCTGCCAGATGAATCAGCACGACTCCGAGCGTGTGAGCGGTCTGCTTGATTCGTATGGCTGCCTCATGGCGCTCGATCCCGCGCATGCCGATATCGTTGTCTTCATGACGTGCTGCGTGCGCGAGGCCGCCGATACTCGCCTGTACGGTCAGTGCAATTCCTGCAAAAGCCTGCCGCCTTCGCCTTCGGGCAAGCGCGTGGTTGCCGTTGGCGGTTGCATCGCGCAGCGCGATGGCGAGGGCCTGCTCACCAACGTCGATAACGTCAATGTCATCTTTGGCACGCATTCCATCGCGCATGTGGCCGAGCTCATTGCCGAGGCGTTCCTTGATGGCAAGCGTCATATCCGTACCAATGAGCATGAGGATACGGATGCCATGAGCATGCCGTGGCATCGCGAGACTCAGTATCACGCCTGGGTGCCCATCATGACGGGCTGCAATAATTTCTGCACCTATTGCATCGTGCCGTACGTGCGTGGTCGCGAAAAGAGCCGCCCCTTCGAGGAGATTGTCGACGAGGTGACCGGTTTGGTGCGCCAGGGCGTGCGTGAGATTACGCTGCTGGGCCAAAACGTTAACTCATATGGTCGCGATCTGTTTGGCAAGCCGCGTTTTGCCGATCTGCTGCGTGCCGTGGGCGATACGGGCGTGGAGCGCATCTTCTTTACGTCCTCGCATCCCAAGGACCTGTTGCCCGAGACCATCGACGCCATGGCCGAGACGCCTGCCGTTATGCCGCAGCTGCATTTGGCCGTCCAGTCAGGTTCGACGCGGATCCTCAAAGAGATGAATCGCCGTTATACACGCGAGGACTATCTGGGCCTTGTCGATCGCATTCGCAACCGCATGCCCGATATCGCGCTCTCGACCGACATTATCGTTGGCTTCCCGGGTGAGACTGAAGAAGACTTTGAGCAGACGCTCTCACTTGCCGAGACGGTCCGCTATGCTCAGGCCTATACCTTCATCTATTCCAAGCGCGCCGGTACCCCGGCCGCCGAGATTGACGATCCTACGCCGCATGAGGTTATTCTCGAGCGTTTCAACCGTCTGGTTAAGGTTATCGAGACCACGGCACACGAGTATAACCAGGGTGAGCTTCATACTGTGGTTCCGGCGCTCATTGAGGGAACGAGTAAAAAGAACGACGCGGTCCTGCTGGGCAAGAGTCCCAAGAATCAGACCGTGCATGCGCCTATCCCCGAGGGTTACAGCATCGATCAGCTTGTTGGTAAGATCGTTGATGTTGACGTTGACGTTGCCAAGACCTGGTATTTGTCCGGCTCCGTTGTGGGCGAGCCGCGCTAATGGTTTCTCCCGGGGCAGGTCTTTCCGCCGTTGCGATCGTCGGTCCGACGGCGGTTGGTAAGAGTGATGTTGCCGACCGTTTGGCAGCTCGTCTTTCGTCCGAAGTGCTGTCGTGCGATGCGATGCAAATCTATCGCGGCATGGACATCGGTACCGCAAAGATGGTGCCCGATGAGTGCACGGCGCCGCTGCGTCTCGTCGACATTGTAGAGCCGGGTGTGGCATATTCTGCTGCGCTTTATCAGGCCGACGCTCGCGCGCATGTTGAACGTCTCCTTGGTTCGGGTTGCCTGCCGGTTTTTTGCGGAGGTACGGGGCTGTATCTCAAGGCCGCCCTCGATGAGATGGACTTTCCCTCGGGTGAACTTGAGGACGATCGTCGTGCGGGCTATCAGGAGCTTGCCGAGCGTATTGGCGAGGAAGAACTGCATGCCTTGCTTGCCGAGCGCGATCCAGAATCGGCTGCTGTTATTCATCCCCATAACGTGCGCCGTGTGATTCGTGCGCTCGAGATGCATGATGATGGCGTCTCCTATGCGCAGCAAAAGTCGCAGTTTAGTGTTCCGCACGAGCATTATCATGCCCTATGGTTTGGTCTGACGCGTAATCGCGAGGTGCTCTACGAGCGCATTAACCAGCGCGTCGATCTGATGTTTGAGCAGGGTCTTGTCGATGAGGTCCGCGGTCTTATGGGCCAGGGGCTGGGAGATGCCCTGACGTCGATGCAGGCAATTGGCTATAAAGAGATCATTGATGCTTTCAATGGCGTGATGAGCATGGATGAGGCTCGCGAACTCATTAAGATGCGTTCGCGTCGTTATGCCAAGCGTCAGCTTTCGTGGTTTAAGCGCGATGACCGTATCGTGTGGTTTGATATGGATGAATGTACGATCGATGAGGTCGTTGAGGATATCCTGCATCGTATTGAGGCTGCCTAATGCCCCGTTTCCCCCTTGTTCCCACGGCACCCGAGCCCGAGCGTGCCATTTTAGTTGGTGTTGAGTGGCGCGACAATGCATGGCCGCTCGATCGCTCGCTTGATGAGCTGAAGCGTCTTGCCCACACAGCTGGTGCCCAGTGCGTGGCACGCTTGTCGCAGCGTTTGGTAAAGCCGTATCCTAAATCGTTTATCGGTTCCGGCAAGGTAGAAGAGCTGTGCGGCCTGGTGCATCGCATGGATGCCGATGTCGTTATTTTTGACGACGACCTGACGCCCTCGCAGCAATCCTATTTGGAGAAAGCTGTGGGCGAGCCGGTAAAGATTATCGATCGTACAGCACTGATCCTGGATATCTTTGGCCTGCATGCTCAGACGCGTGAGGGACGCCTGCAGGTACAGCTGGCACAGCTTCAATATTTGTTGCCTCGCCTGCGTGGCATGTGGAGCCATCTCGCCAAGGAGCAGACGCGCGGCGGCATCGGCTCACGTTTTGGTCAGGGCGAAAGTCAGCTCGAGGTCGACCGTCGCCTTATTCGTAATAAGATCGCTGCGCTTCGTCGTGAGCTCAAGCAGGTTGAACAGCGTCGCGATGTCCAGTCAAAGAGCCGTATCGAGTCGCCGGCGTTTCGCGTTGCCTTAGCCGGTTATACCAATGCCGGTAAGTCGACGTTGCTCAATCGTCTGACCGGGTCTACGGTGCTTTCACAGGATAAATTGTTTGCCACGCTCGATCCGACGACGCGCTCGTATCGCTTGCCCGGTGGTCGTGGCATGACCATTACCGATACCGTTGGCTTTATTCAAAAGCTACCGCATGGTCTCGTTGATGCCTTTAAGTCCACGCTGTCTGAGGTCCTTGGTGCCGACCTGATCCTTAAAGTTGTGGATGCCTCTGACGAGGATTACGAGCGCCAGCTCGAGGCAGTCGATCGCGTTCTTGACGAGATTGGTGCCGGCGAGCGTTTGACGCTTACGGTGTTCAATAAAATCGACCTACTCGATAGCGTCGATCGATTGAGTTTCCATCGTCGCTATCCCGAGGCCGTGCTGTTCTCGGCCCAGACGGGTGAGGGGCTTGACGATCTCGTCGACCGTATTGCCCGTGAGGCGGCTGCCACCGATGTGTTGCTCTCTGCTGATATCCCGTATCGCGAGGGCGCCCTCATCACGCTGGTGCATGAGCAGGGAACCCTTCTGCATGAGGAATATCTCGAGGACGGAGTTCGCATTGTGGCGAAGTTGCCGGCCCGAATCGCGCCGCGTCTTGAGCGCTATCGTACGGAATAAACGAGTTCTAGTACGCCTAGGATGACAGGCTGATGGAGCAGGTAGAACGGTAAGGCATGCCGACCGAGGACTGCGAGCGCCGGGACGGGATTGGCGTATGCCCATGTTGGCGCTTCGAGGCTTGATGCTTGTGCTGCCCGGGCAGCAAAAAAGCCGGTAAGGTACATAAAGATAAACGGAATGAGCGGATAGTTGTCTCCCGAAACAAAATCCGGGCTCGGGAATCCAAGCCATGCCAGGTAGGGGAGTGGGTAGACCGCTTTTGGAATGCCCCAGGTGAGGGCAAAAAGAACAAGACACGCCGCGATGCCCCATGAACCCGGTAATTTTTGGAGTAACGGACGGGTGAGTGCAACTACCGCAGTGCACGCCGCCATGCAATAAATGATGCCAAAGTTTACCGAATCGTCGACTGATACCAGTGTAGTTGCAATCCATACGACCACGGCTGCGGCAGCGTATTTGAGGGCGCGCTTAACGTTATTGCGCGAGAGCGTGCACATCCAACCGGCGATAAACAAAAATACCCAGCTGATACTAGCGCGCCAGATATCCTGGAAAACTGTTTCGGTAAACCATGGCATATCCCATCCATATAGGTAGGCCAAATCGTAGCAAGCGTGAAAACCTGCCATCGACAGCATCGTAAACCCGCGGACGGTATCAAATATGGTGATGCGTTTTTGCATTATGAGAACCGGCGCATCAAACCGACAACCTTACCCAAAATAACTGGGTTCGTCGCATAGATGGGCTCCATGGTGTCGTTCTCGGGCTGCAGCCGCACGCGCCCCTGCTCCTTGTAGAATGTCTTGACAGTCGCCGAGCCATCGATCATGGCCACGACGATTTCGCCGTTCATGGCGCTCTTTTGTTCGCGAACGATAATGTAATCACCGTTGTAGATGCCGACATTGATCATTGAGCTCCCATGCACCTCAAGGATAAAGGAGCCCTGGTCTGTGACGATTTCGGTCGGGATGGTAAAGGTGTCTTCGATATTCTGCTCTGCCAGAATGGGAATCCCAGCCGCGACGCGACCGACGAGCGGCAGCGAGACCGTTCCGCGGGGCGCCGTGGGCTCATCGGATTTGGAAATCGAGACAGAGGAACCGTCCTCATCAAAGAGCTCTAGAGCGCGAGGCTTGGTGGCATCGCGCTTGAGCAGCCCTCGAGCCTCCAGGGCAGAGAGATGAGCATGCACCGTGCTGGGGGAGGAGAGGCCTACGGCAGATGCCATCTCGCGCACACTGGGCGGATAGCCCTTCTCCTGCTGATATTCCTTGATGAAGTCGTAAATCTGCTGCTGACGCTTGGTAATTTTGCGAGCCATCAGGGGATCCTCTCTGCCAATGTCAAACAAATGTTCGATTTTTGCTTGACAGGAACAACTGTTCGAAGATAATAATAACCGAACATTCGTTCTCGCGCTAGACGTTTTTTTGTCCGCGCGGCTTGATAAAACTGTTCTCAGCAAAACACGCGAGAGGAGAACATGATGAACGCAACGGATATGGTCCAAGGAAACCTCGCCCTTAAGCTCGAGACGCCTACAGCGCCGGTTTTCACGGTTGTCAAAGGCGGCCGATCTGGTTTCCAAACATTGCCTGGTAAGCCCGTCCGCAGCCGGTGCGTCGCCACGACTTCGGCTCCCGTTGCCCTAAAGGCCTCTACGATTGTCGCTCTTGCCGTTGCGCTCACGCTCTCCTTTGTACTTGCCACCTCGATCTTCAGCGCACGTCACGCCGCATATGCCGAGTCGGTATCCAACGTTACCTACGAGACCGTCCGTGTTCAGCCAGGCGATTCCTTGTGGTCGCTTGCCCAGGAGCATCCGATTGAGGGTCTTTCCACACAGGAAACCTCTGATATGATCCGCAGCGTCAATCACCTGGAGCGTGGCTCGCTCGATGCCGGTGCGCATCTTAAAGTTCCCGCACGTTCCTAAGATTTAAGTACCGTCGCATGGTACCCTTGTAATCGTTTTAGAGGAGGTACCATGCGCTGTCCCAAATGCGGCAAGGCACATACCCGCGTCGTTGATTCCCGTATGCAGGAATCTAATAACACCATCAAGCGCCGTCGCGAATGTTGCTCGTGCAATTATCGCTTTACGACATTTGAGCGTTGTGAAGACCCTATCGAGGTCATTAAGTCAGACGGAACCAAGCAACGGTTCGATCGCAATAAGCTGCTGGTTGGTTTGATGCGCGCCACGATCAAGCGAGATATCGACACTAAAAAGCTCAACGAGATCATTGACGATATAGAGGTTGAGCTTCGCTCCCGTACGCTCACGGCTGTTACGTCTCATGAGCTGGGCGACATGGTTCTTAAGCGGTTGGCCAAGATCGATAAAGTGGCCTACATCCGCTTTGCATCGGTCTATCGCGATTTCAAAGACGTCGATGAGTTTCTGCAAGAGCTCGACAAACTAAGGTGATTTCATGTCCAACATTACCGTCAACATTAAACGTCTCGACCCAACCGTCGAGCTTCCCAAATACGCCCATCCTACGGATGCCGGCCTGGACCTGCGTTCCAACGAGGATTGCACTCTGAAGCCCTTTGAGCGTCGTCTGGTCTCCACGGGCCTAGCTATCGCCCTGCCCGATGGCTACGCCGGCTTCGTCCAGCCCCGCAGCGGCCTGGCCATCAAGCAAGGCCTGTCCATAGTTAACACGCCGGGCCTCATCGACGCCCACTACCGAGGAGAACTCAAGGTTATCCTCATCAACCTGGACCCCTCCAACAACATCCAAATCAACAAAGGCGACCGCATAGCCCAACTCGTCATCCAAGAAGTCCCCACGGTCAATCTCATAGAAGTAGAAGCACTAGACGAAACCGACCGAGGCAAAGGAGGCTTCGGCTCCAGCGGCATCGCCTAGGGCGCCCGTATCCCTCCCGCCCGGGGCTTACCTATATCATTCCATGCTCAAACATTCTCGCGTCGCTTCGCTCGCTGCGAAACTGCGCGTGGAACGATATAGGTAAGCCCCGGGCGGGCGGCTACTCGCTTGAAACAATATTTACTTTTCTAGTAAGTCGATGCGATGAAGGGACGCCTCCTTTGTCGCATCGACTTACTGTATTTATATTTTCTGGTTCCCCTTTGCAGATTCTACTGGTGGGGAATCTGGTATAGCCGCTGGTACGTTAACGCAGCTTACCTGCGGGAGGCCCCTATATATCGTCCCGCGCGCAGTTTCGCAGCGAAGCGAGAATGTTTGAGCACGGGATGATATATAGGGGCCTCCCGCAGGCAAGCGGAAATTAAGACGCTAGCGGATGTGCGCGGGTTTTCCGCCCCAGTAGAAGCGGCAGAAGGCTCGTTTGCGCTTTTGGGGTTTGCCTACGAGCTCCATGGTTGCGATGGCGATGTCTTCGGCTGCGCGGGGACGGCGCAGTACTTCGCCATTGATGAGCAATGCCTTGAGCGACTCGGGATGATCATGGAGATGGCGCAGGGTTACGATGAGCTCTCGTGCCGTGGTGACGTGCATGCTGGCGCCCATGCCGGTGAGCATGGTGGTGTTGGCCTTTTCTTGGCCGTAAGATTTGCCCAGCAGAATCATCGGCAGATGTGCACATAGGCACTCGGTGACCGTGAGTCCGCCCGATTTGAGGATTGCCAGGTCGCAGCCGTGCATGAGGGCGGCCATGTCGTCGACATAGTCCAACACCGTGACGTTCTCGAGCTTCATGGCATCGAAGAGCGTCTTCAGTCGGGTGGCATACTCCACGTCTTTGCCGGGCAAAAAGACAAAGTGCATGTCTTCGAAGCTGCGCAGGAAGGGGAGTGTGTGGTCCATCGCCGCGCGAAAGCGGACGTAGGGTTGAGGCAAGCTGGCACCGGCCATTACCAGCACGATGGTCTTGTCGGTTGGGAGGTTGAACTTGGCTAGCTCTTCCTCGCGATCGTAATCCGTGTCGAATCCGGCGCGAATAGGAATGCCGGTAATGCGAATCTTTGTCTCGGGCACCTTGCGCGGACGCAGCGTTTCGGCCATAAATTCGTTGGCAACACAGAATAGATCGGTGTCCTTGTGGGGCCACCAGCCCTCGACTTCGTAGTCGGTCGGTACGCAGATGACCGGATAATCGATACCCGTAATAATGCGAGCGCCCACGGCAACATTGGCTGCCGTGATGTGCGTTGTAACCACGGCTATGGGCCTGCGGCTACGAATATATTCGTTGAAGGCGGGGAACATAATTCGCGACCATGCCGTGCCGCCACCCCAGAGCAGATGCCCCGTAAGCGTATATCGCCAGGTCAGGTCGTAAATGGGGCGCGTGGCTCCCGTAAAAGAAGCCGCGGTCTTATTGCCGTCGAATTTAATACGTCCAAAATCAAGGATATCGAGTACTTCGATCTCAACATCCTCGGGGATGCCATTGGTTCCGCGGATGAGGTCGAATGCCTGCGCAATCGCATTTGCGGCGGCCTTGTGGCCCGAGCCGACCGATGCGTGCACGATGGTCACGAGAGGTTTTTGCTGAGCCAAGAGCCCGGTTTGCTCCGATTGGGGAGTGCTGTGCGTGAGCAGGGGAGCGTCGTCACTCGTCTGCGCCTGGTCCATCGATAACTCCCCTTCAGCTTTGTAATACGGATTTATCATTGTAGTGCATGAGTGTCACGTTCACGTAAATTTGGGTATGAGCGCAAAGAACGACAACGTTTTGACGAGAGGACTCTTCATGACTACCGATCAGACGATCGATGTTGCGATTATCGGCGGCGGTCCCGCGGGCTATGCTGCCGCCATTTATGCGGCGCGCGCCAACCTGACGACGACTGTCCTTGAGCAGGGCATGTCGGGCGGACAGATCGCCACATCCAACGAGATTGAGAATTATCCTGGCATTCCGCTACTGAGCGGTGTCGAACTTGGTGAGCGGTTCCAACAGCATGCTGAAGGCCTGGGGGCTCAGGTTGAATGGAGTATGGTGACGGGCGTCGATTACGATGCCGATGCGGCTCAATTCACCATCCATCATGATATGGGCGACACAGTGGCCAAGAGCGTCATTGCGTGTATGGGTGCCACGCCGCGTCCTGCGGGTTTTGTTGGCGAGGACACGTATCGCGGTCGTGGCGTTTCGTATTGTGCGACCTGTGACGGCATGTTCTTCCGTGGCAAGCAGGTCTTTGTTATCGGAGGCGGCAATTCGGCATGCGAGGAGGCGCTGTTCCTGTCCGACATTGCCAGCAGCGTGACCATCGTGCTGCGTCGCGATCAGTTCCGTGCACCCGAGGGCGTTGTGAATAAGGTGATTGCTAAGGACAATATTTCAGTTAGGTACCAAACTAGTATTGTTGAGCTTTCTGGTGAAGCGATGCCCACGACAATTACGTTCAAGGATAATGCGACTGGCGAAATGCACACTGAGTCTTTTGAACCTGGCTCATTTGGCATTTTTGTCTTTACGGGAACGCAACCTCATACCGAACTTGTTGAGCATCTCGTCGATCTGGCTCCTGACGGCGGTATTGTTACCGATGATTCGATGGCCACCCGCACGCCCGGCTTATTTGCAGCCGGCGATATCCGTTCCAAGCGTTTACGCCAGGTTGTGACCGCCGTTTCGGACGGAGCCATAGCGGCAACCAGCGCATACGCTTTTCTACGCGCTTAAGTACGATAATATATCTTATGTAAGGTTGCTATCTTTACACAAAGTGGTTGGACGATGCATCAATGTGTTGTCCAACCACTTTTACTTGCCGGCTATGTGGTATGCAAAACTAGATAACCTAGAATACAATATAGTAAATGAACGGAGGACCTTTATGAACCACGTTAAACACGTTATTCCGATGTCCGATTCGTCGGTCAGTATTAAGCCTGAGGATATTCAGCCCACGGTGCTGCCCGATGCATTTATTCAGTCCGAAATCGTGTGCAAACTCAATACGTTGAGTCTGTCGCGCTATGACCAGTTGCCCAATGTGACGCTCTATCGCGACCAGGTCATTGAGTATGTTGCGCTGTGGATGGAGCCGCTGTCCATTTGCGTTGAGCAGCCTGTCATTACGCCATCGATGATCAATAACTACGTGAAGGTCGGCCTGGTGCCTGCTCCAGTCAAAAAGCAATATGGCCGCGAGCAGATTGCCCGCCTCATCGCCATCTGTATCTTTAAGCAGGTGCTACCTATTGCTGCGGTGCAGGCACTCTTTAACATTCAGCGTTTGAGCTACGATGCCCCGACGGCCTTCGATTATGTGGTCGATCAGCTCGAGGCATCGATTCGTTCGGCGTTTTCCGTCGAGCAGACGCCGGTTCCCGATACGGCGCATCAGGTAACGCGTGAGTCGCTGCTTGTGCGCAGCGCGGTATCGTCCTTCGTTTCGAAGGCGTACCTGATGAGCTATCTAAAGTTCAACGGGTTTAATAGCTAGCCGAAGTATAAAACGGGCGGGACAAAGAGCCATCTGTCGCTTTGTCCCGCCCGTATTTTTGCTTGGTTGGACTTTATTTGCCCGAAGCTACGCCCATGCCGTAGCCGATGATCAGGCCGTGCATCTCGGCGTAATAGGAATCCAGGCCGTTGCAGGGCATGGTGATGGTCTTGGAGCCGGGCCAATGCTCGACTATGCGGTCAGTAAGCGCCTGGGCTCCAGCTTCGTTCTCAACGTGATCGATGACGACCTCACCGCCCGTAAAACCCTCGGCTTCCATGGTGTCGATGATCTTGTTGAGCATCTTCTTTTCGCCACGCGTGTGTCCGACGAGTTCGATTTTACCGGCCTCACTCGCCGTGCCCAATATGCGAATATTGAGCTTGTTGGCAATGACGCCGGCTGCCTTAGGGATACGTCCGGCTTTGGCCAGGTTTTCGTAATTGCACAAGCTGAAGAGGATTTTGCTGTTCTGCTCAAGGCTATCGAAGTATGTGCAAGCGTCCTCGAATGAGACATCCGGATTGCTTGCAAGATAGCGGTCGAACAGCAAGAAAATGAGGTCCATTTTGCCGCCAGCTGCGCGCGAATTGACAAGATGAATATTGCGGTCCGGTTCCTCGGCAAGAATCATATCGCGAGCCGTGGCTGCCGCGTTGTAGCTGCCCGACACGCCCTCAGAGATCGGCATGCAGATGGTATTGTCTGCCAATTTGAAGAGCTCGGCCCACTCCCCTACGCTGGGACAAGCGCTCGAAGAAGCGTTCGTCTCCGCCTGAACAGCGCAGTTGAGCTCATGAACGTCGAGCGAAAGGTCATCAACGAATTCACGCTCTCCCACTCGAATTTTGAGGGGCGCAAATGCAAAGGTGGCATGGGGTGCGGTCGGTTGCCAATCGCGGAGGTTGCAGCTTGAATCTGAGATAAGTGCCCAGCTCATAGAGGGTCCTTTCTAATTGTTCCCCAACAATTATAGCCATCTTTTTGATTGATTGGATGGCTATCTAGTTTTGAATACTAGATAGCCATCCTAATCATAAGGCAAACGGTAGGCTCAAAAAGAATGGGCCTCGTGACTCAAGATCGCGAGGCCCACGTTCGTTCGCTGTAGCAATAAATTAGTAGCGTACGAAGATGTAGTTGTTGTTCATACCGGCTGCGACGGAGCTGATGATAACGCCCGTTTTGTAGTCGGAAGCATGGATCATCTGGCCATTACCGATATAGATGCCGGTATGGTAGGAGTTAACCACAACATCGCCGGGTTGCGGATCGGACACACGGGTCCAACCCATGAAAGTGCCGGTGGTGCCCAGACGGCAGTAGCGGCCCGTGAGGCAATAGCTTACAAAGCCGGAGCAGTCAAAGCTGTTCGGTCCAATGCCGCCCCAAGAGTAAGCGTATCCGAGCTTGCTGTAGGCGCGCGAAACAACGGTACCACCGTCAACGGACTGGCTCGGTGCGGAAGGCGTCGGAGCCGGAGCGGGCGTCGAGGGCTGCGGCGTAGGAGCAGGAGTGGGCGTCGAAGGCTGCGGCGCGGGAGCAGGAGTGGGCGCGGGAGTGTTCTCGGTCGTACCGGCGGTATCGTTGCTCACCGTGGCCTTTTCGGCGGTGCTGGCATTAATGCCAGCCTGCAGCGCAGCGTTGGCCTCGGCCTCGGCAGCAAGCTCGGCCTGCAGCTGAGAATCCAGAGAGTTCACGACACTCTGGGCCTCAGCTTGCTGGGCATTGAGCTCGTCGACCTTCTTCTGCGTCGCAGCGACGTTCTTCTCCTGCTCGGTCTGCTTATCGGTGAGCTGCTGCTTAAGGTCCTTGACCTCCTGAATGGTCTGGGCCTGCTTGTCGGACACCTTGCCGTAGTAGAAGAGACGGTTGAGCATGTCGCCCAGATCGTCGACGCCCGTCAGAACCTGAAGGAGACTCAGACCGCCGGTCTTGTATTCACCGGCAACGTAGTTAGAGAGCTTTGCCTGACCTTCGGAAATCTCTTGCTGCTTTTGCGTGATCTCGCCTGCAGTCTGATCAAGCTCCTGCGTCTGTGCGGAGAGTTCTTCATGAATTTGCTGGGTTTGGGTGCCAATCTGCTCGAGCTTGGTACGGGCAGCGGCAAGGTCGGATGCGGTATCGGCGTAGGCAGGAGCCGCAAGGCCCAAGCCCAAAACACAAGCGAGGGTTGCCGTAGCAGCGCAGCGTGCCATGTTTTTGTGCGTGTTTGCTGTGCGCATGTAGCTTCCTTTCCGGTATCTAAGGGTAGCGGCTAGTCCACCGTTACCAGGCTAAAGAGTTCAACGTCCTCGTTAGAAGGCGTGAGCTTCTTGCGCGGGTTGAGAAACGCAAGCTCAAGGATACAACCGTAGCCCACAAGCTTTGCGCCCATATCTCGCACCAGTTTACCTGTTGCCTCGACGGTTCCGCCCGTCGCGACCAAGTCGTCCAGAATCAACACGGTATCTTTAGAGCTGATGGCATCGGCGTGGATCTCGATAGAATCAGTTCCATACTCGAGCTCGTAGCTCTCGCTTACCGTCTTGCGCGGTAGTTTACCCGGCTTACGTGCGGGAACAAAGCCGGCACCCAGGGCGACGGCCACGGGCACACCGACCATAAAGCCGCGGGCCTCGGGTCCTACGACCTTGGTAATGCCCATGTCGGCAAAATGCTCGGCAAGGGCATCCACCATGGCCTTCAGGGCCTCGGGATTGCCAAAGAGCGGCGTGATGTCCTTAAAGACGACTCCGGGCTCGGGATAGTCGGGGATATCGACGATTTGAGATTCGAAGTCGTACATGGGTGACCTTTCATGGATTGCCGGGTGAACGGCGGTTATTTGCCCGTGTTAGCAGACGAGCTATGCGAGGGGACGACGACCTTGGACGGCTGCACGAGCGACTCGTCGTGCGCGGTAACCGCGGGGACGCTTGCCCCATCGCTTTTAGCCTTGGTGGATTCGGAACGCGCGATCTCCTCATCGAGGGCATCGATGTCAGCGTCCTCGACCACGGCGTTGAGCGACTCAAAGACACGGTTCTTAAGGAGCGCGGTGTGCACACCCTCGGTGAGGTCGTGCAGCTTCTTAAAAGCACGCTCGAGCTTGGCGTCGCGCTCGTCATCGGAAGTATCCATGCCGAGCATGCTCACGAGAACCTGCTCAAACATCGAAGACTCGCGGTTTGCCGACGATACGTACTGACGCAGATTGCGCGGCTCAATGTGGAAGCGCGACAGCTCCGAGCAGTAACGGATAATCGGGAAATCTCGGCCATCGACGAGCTCACGGTTCTGCGGGCTCTTGATGATGCGGATAAGATCGTTCTCGGCAAGGGAGCGGATAAACGAAATCTCAACACCGAGCATGTCGGGAATGGTCTCGATGGGATGCAGCTTTTGCTTGGTCTCCTTGGGCTCCGTCTTAAGCGGAACATCGGACAGAAGACCCACCTCGTAAGCCAACGTGGACAGGTCCGTTGCGTTTTCCAAGCGCTGCTTAATGACGTTGAGCGGCATGTAACGGGTCTTCTGCAGGTGCAGGATAACCTCGAGACGGTCAACGTCTTCCTTGGAGTACTGGCGATACCCCTTAGGCGTACGATGAGGGGTGATGAGCCCCTCATCTTCTAGAAATCTAATTTTTGAGTTCGATAGATCGGGGTATGCGCCTCGAAGAAGGTTGACGACTTGGCCGATACTCAGATAGTTGCGTTCGGCCATTACCTACTCACCGGTTTCGATGCGCTCCGGCGTGCTCTCGTGGTAGATGAGCGTAAACGTACCGATCTGAACGGAAGAACCGTCGTGCAGCGGGGCCGCGTTGACAATGGCACCGTCGACCCAGGTGCCATTGAGCGAGCCCAGGTCCTCGATGCGGGCGCCGAGGCCCTCGCGAATAATGCGCGCGTGGCTGCGCGATACGGTCATGTCATTGAGGAAGATGCCGTTCGCAGGATCGCGGCCGATGGTGGTCACGTCGTCCTCGAGTTCAAAGGCGGCACCAGTCTGCGGACCCTTGACGATGGACAGAACGGGGGCGGTGATGCGCACGTTGGCCATGAGGTCGGGAACGGTGACGTCGCTTGAAGGCACTCGGAATACGCAGGTAGCGTCAGCAGTCTTATCATTCTGAGGCATATTGTTAACCATGTTGTCCATGACAACCCCTAACTTATCGCGGACGTGCCGCAAATAATGAACCGTACGTAATCATACCCCAACGAATCAGTCTTCGATTTCGGGGTTCAGAAAGTCGATGTCCTCGTCCTCGGGATGCGCGAGAGCCTGTTTAATGGCCACTCCGCCCTTAATGGAATAGATGACAGCCGTGAGCATGGAGAAGATCACGCCGCCGTACACAAAGAAGATGCCGAGGGGCACCGAGCTTCCGTTGAGGCCCGGGAAGGCCGTAAGGGTTGAAGGTAAAAGATGCAGGCCGTCAATAACGGGGAACCCGAGCAGCATGAGCGAGAAGCCGGTCATGAGCAGTGCAGTGGCAATCTTTCCGGGAAAGACGACATCGATGGGGCGACGGTGATAATGACGCACGATAAGCGTGCCAATGCCCAGATAGATGTCGCGGCCAATAATGAGCACGCAGACCCAGATGGGCAGCTCTCCGCGGACCACCAGCCCCAAGACGCCGGTGAACAGCAGCGCGCGGTCACAAATGGGATCCATGACCTTGCCGAGCCACGAGACCGTCTTAGTCATGCGGGCGATCTGGCCGTCCATCCAGTCGGTGGAGGCGGCAACGGCGTAGATTACGATGGCGATGACGCGGTTGTTGTCCGTCACAAACAGGTACAGAAAGACGAGCGTGAGGATCAGGCGCGTAAAGGTGATGAAATTGGAGATCGTAAAGATCTTATTCGACGGGTAATCGGAAGTGCCGATAAGCTCCTTTTTGATCTTCTTCTTGATGCCCACAGGACTCCCCCGCTGTTTAACGACAAAACTTTCGCTACTATACCCGTTCCGGCGATGTCTATCCAGCGTAAGCATAGAGAGTCCAGACATGAGGAAGGCGCTTTTGGGCGGCGGTGGATTTCACATTCGTGTACATCAGCCTCCAAACATGCCGAAAAATG
>UQZI01000020.1 GCA_900545555.1 uncultured Collinsella sp. | reverse complement strand
CCTGCCGATATCATGGCGTGTCCCGAGTCGATGACGGGCGCTTATCTGACCGGCAAACGAATGATCCGGGTTCCCGATGAGCGCCGCAAGCCCGGTCGCGGCTGCCTTAAGATCACGGGCGCCCGCGCCAACAACCTCAAAAACGTTACCGCCAAGATCGAGTTTGGTACGCTTACGGTCGTTACCGGCGTGTCGGGATCGGGTAAGAGCTCCCTGGTTACCGACACTATCGCACCTGCCCTTACGAATGCCATTCACCGTTCGACGCGCCCTGTGGGTCCGTATAAGAAAATCGAGGGCATCGAGTGTATCGATAAGGTTATCGATATCGACCAGTCGCCGATTGGCCGCACGCCGCGTTCCAACCCTGCTACGTACATTGGCCTGTGGGATGATCTTCGCGCGCTGTTTGCGAGTACGCCGGAGTCGAAGGCGCGCGGCTACTCGCCGGGACGTTTCTCCTTTAACGTGAGCGGCGGTCGCTGCGAAGCATGCAAGGGCGACGGACAAATTAAGATCGAGATGCACTTCCTTCCCGATATCTATGTCCCCTGTGAGGTCTGCGGCGGCAAACGCTATAACCGCGAGACGCTTGAGGTCACCTACCGTGGTAAGACTATCTCGGACGTGCTCGACATGAGCGTCACCGAGGCACTGGCCTTCTTTGGGAATATCCCGCAGATTAAGCGCAAGCTCCAGACGCTGTACGATGTAGGCTTGGGCTACGTGAGCCTGGGCCAGCCCGCTACGACGCTCTCGGGCGGCGAGGCGCAGCGTGTGAAGCTCGCCAAGGAGCTTCATCGACGCCAGACGGGCAAGACGTTCTATATTTTGGATGAGCCGACGACCGGCCTTCATTTTGAGGACGTCCGCCAGCTGCTCGATGTGCTGCAGCGCTTGGTCGATGCGGGCAACACGGTGCTGGTGATTGAACACAACCTTGATGTCATCAAGGTTGCCGACCGCCTGATCGATATGGGCCCCGAGGGCGGTAACGGCGGCGGAACCGTCGTGGTTTCGGGCACACCGGAGCAGGTTGCGGACTGTCCGCAGAGTTATACGGGCAAGTTTTTGGCGCCGTTGCTCAGGCGTGACCGGGAGCGTCAGGCTCAACTTGATGCTCAATAAATAGGCGATTCAGTTTATGGGCGCCATCGACTCCTTGTGATTCGATGGCGCTTGCTGTGTCGAAGTGACGTATGCAGCCGAATTGGACATATACTTAATCCTTGCGTCCGAATGCGAGGGAAAGGATATGCCATGGCAAAGGCTGTAAAGACGCCAAAAACCAATGCGATGCGCGAGCTGGAAAGCGCCGGCATTTCCTATGTTCTACATACGTACGAAGACGATGGTGATGAGTCGGCGGGCCTGGGGGTCGCGATTTCGGAGCAGCTTGGCGAGGAGCCCGGTCAAGGATTTAAGACCTTGGTCTGCGTGACGCCGTCCAACGACCACGTCGTGTGCTGCATCCCTGTTGCCGACGAGCTCGATCTAAAGTCCGCCGCGCGTGCCGCGGGGGAGAAGTCCTTGGCCATGATGCATGTGAAGGATTTGCTTGCGGCGACTGGCTACGTTCGCGGCGGCTGCAGTCCGGTCGGTATGAAAAAACGCTACCGGACGCTCATTGATGAGACATGTGTCCTTTGGGATACCATTTTTATTTCGGGAGGCAAGCGTGGTTATCAGCTTGAGCTTGCACCTGATGATTTAATTGCATTTTGCGGGGCGACGGTCGCCCCGATTACGAGAGAGGACTGAGCGATGCCGCAGGAAGAATTGAAGTGCGGAGCTCATTTTGCAAAAGAATCTGCGCCTCAGACACCCTCATCCGAAGCTTCTTCGTCGCGAGACGACACTGACGACATGGGCTCGTCGGACTACTCCACGGTTGGTCGTTCCGCCGGGCTTATGACCATCCTGACCATCGTGTCTCGCGTCACCGGTTTTATCCGCACGTGGGCAATGGCGGCCGCTATCGGCATGTCGCTGCTCTCGTCTTCCTATCAGGTCGCCAACAACCTGCCCAATATGCTCTACGAACTCGTGATGGGCGGCATGCTCGTGACGGCGTTTTTGCCCGTGTACATGGGCGTGAGGCGTGAGCAGGGTCGCGAGGCCTCTAACGAGTACGTGGGCAACCTGCTCGGTATTCTGCTATTGGTGCTGGGTGGCATTTCGTTGCTGGGGACCGTGTTCGCCCCGGGCTTTATCTGGACGCAATCGTTCCTTTCGGGTGACGGCGGCAGCATGGATACCGCTGCGTTCATGTTCCGTTTCTTTGCCATCCAGATTCTGTTTTATGGTTTGGGCTCGGTGTTTTCGGGCGTCCTCAACGCACACCGCGACTACTTCTGGTCGACGTTTGCCCCGGTCCTCAACAATGTGATCGTCATTGCGAGCTTTATGGGCTTTGCGCCCGTGTCCGCACAGTTTGGCGAACGTGCCGGCATCATCTTGATTGCGGCCGGTACGACCCTCGGTGTCTTTGTTCAGATGGCATGTCAGATCCCCGCGCTTGGCAAGCACGGCGTGCATCCCCATATCCATATCGACTTTAAGGACCCCGCACTGCGCCAGACGATTGCGCTCGGTATCCCGACGCTGCTCGCCACGGTGTGCATGTTTGTCTCGACTTCTGTCACCAACGCTGCTGCGCTGGTGGTCCAGCCCGAGACTGGTCCTTCCGTCATCGCCTATGCGCGCCTGTGGTACACGCTGCCCTACGCGCTGATTGCCGCCTCGCTTTCGACGGCGCTCTATACCGAGCTCTCTCACGACGCACAGGAGAAGGATTACGACAGCGTCCGCACGGGCATTTCGCGTGGCGTCGCCCAGATGCTGTTCTTCCTGATTCCATTCGCGCTGTACCTGATTGTCTTCGCGCGTCCGCTCAACATGATCTACTGCGCTGGCAAGTTCGATGAGTCCGGTGTGGCGCTGGTGTCGGAGTTCCTTATCTACCTGGCACTTTCCCTGCCGCTCTACGGCGTGGTCGTGCTGATGCAGAAGAGCTTCTCTGCCTTGCTCGACATGAAGCCCTATAGCCGCTATTGTCTGTATTCCGCCATCGGCCAGGCCGGCTCGGTTCTGCTGTTTGGCGTTGTGCTGGGCTTCGGTATGCCGGCAATCGCGCTTTCGTATGTCGTCGACTACGTGATCTTGGTCGGTTGCTCGCTGTGGTGGCTGCGTCGTCGTCTGCGTGGTCTTCAGGTTAAATCTATCCTGCATGGCGGTTTCTTTGGCCTTTTGCTCGGTGGCCTGGGTGCTGCCGCAGGCGCCGGCGTCATGTGGGCGCTTGAGCACTTTGTCGGGGCACTTGGCGGCTCGATTCTGATTACTCTTGGCTACGTTTGCGTTGCGGGTGTCGTCTCGCTTGCTGTTACCTTTGGCCTTGCCGTCGTCCTTAAGATGCCCGAGGTCTCGGCGCTGATTCGTCGCAAGTAGGTGCGCGTGGCCGGTCACGACAACATTCCAACGCTTGCCGAGCAGGTTTCGCGCGTTCCCACGCAGCCCGGCTGCTACCTTTGGAAAGACGCCAAGGGCGATGTCATCTACGTGGGCAAGGCGAAAAACCTGCGCGCCCGTATGCGTCAGTACGTGACGCTGCAGGACGAGCGCCAGAAGATCCCGCTGATGATGCAGCTGGTGGCGAGCTTTGACTATATCGTGGTGGAGACCGAGCACGAGGCGTTGGTGCTCGAGCGCAATTTGATTGGTCAGTACCATCCGTACTTTAACGTCGACCTCAAGGATGACAAGAGCTACCCCTTTATCGCCATTACAAAGGGCGACCTGTATCCCGCTATCAAATACACGCGTGAGCGTCATAAGCCGGGAACGCGCTATTTTGGACCTTATACCGATAGCCGCGCGGCACGTGAGACGATAGATACGCTGCGCAAGGTTATCCCCATCTGCTCCGCATCCTGTGCGGAGTGGCGTCGTTGTCGCCGTATCGTCGAGTCCCACAAGGGCGAGGAAGACATCGTCAATATGATTTGCGCGCAAAACGGGCGCCCCTGCTTTGACTACCATGTCGGGCGCGGCCCGGGTGCGTGTGTCGGCGTGATTTCCCCGGCAGACTATGCCAAGAACGTCAAGCGTGTCGAGCGCTTTTTGTCGGGCCATCGCAAGGATGTCGTCGATGAGCTGACCTCCGAGATGACGGATGCCGCTGAGGCGCTCGACTTTGAGCGCGCGGCACGCGTCAAACGTCGTTTGGAGGTCATCAGGGGTCTGGACGATCGTCAGCAAGTCGTTTTTCCCTCCAGTGTCGATATAGATGTCATCGGTTTCTATCGCGAGGAGACCATCTCCGCCGCTTGCGTCTTCGTCGTTCGCGAGGGCCGAACAGTTCGCACCTGCGAGTTCATTCTCGACAAGGGTCTTGATGTTGACGAGGAAGAGCTCCAGTCGGGCTTTCTTAAGCGCTATTACGACGAGACGGCTGATATTCCAGCTGAGGTCAACCTTTCCGTCGAGCTTGAGGATGCGGAGGCGCTGGGGGAGTGGCTTGCGGGCAAGCGTGAGCGTTCCTGCCATCTCCATAGGCCGCAGCGTGGCGAAAAGCACCGTCTGCTCGATATGGCATCCAAAAATGCGCGCCATGCTCTCATGCGCTACATGATGCGAACGGGGTACGCTGACGACCGCACCAATCAAGCGCTCCTGGAGCTCGAAAGTGCGTTGGCGCTGCCATCGCCGCCGTTGCGTATCGAGTGCTTCGATATCTCTACACTGCATGGCACCTTCACGGTCGCCTCGATGGTGGTGTTTACCAACGGGCGCGCCGACAAGAGTCAGTATCGTCGTTTTAAAATTCAGGCCGAATTGGACGAGGCAAACGACTTCGTGTCGATGTCCGAGGTTTTGGGACGACGTTATGCTCCCGAGCGTATGGCCGACGAGCGCTTTGGCTCGCGCCCCGATTTGCTCGTTGTCGATGGCGGTAAGCCGCAATTGACCGCTGCGATCAAGCAACTTGAGGCTCTTGGGCTCGATATACCAGTTTGTGGCTTGGCAAAGGCCGATGAGGAGGTTTTCGTGCCTTGGGACGAGACTCCAGTCGTGCTGCCGACCGGGTCCGCGTCGCTCTATCTAATTAAACAGGTGCGCGATGAATCGCACCGTTTTGCCATCACGTTCCATCGCGAATTGCGCGATAAAGCCATGACGGTTTCGGTACTCGATGACGTTCCAGGCGTGGGACCCACCAGAAAACGTGCCCTTATGCGCCATTTTGGCTCGATGAAGCGTTTGCGCGCGGCGAGCGAGCAAGAGATCGCGGAAGTTCGAGGCATTCCTGCCGATGTCGCCAAAGCGGTTCACGAGGCGCTCGTTGCATGGAATGCCGAGCGCGCCGAGGCGGCGGCAAAGCAATCCGAAAACTAAACACGCCTCTAAACAACTGATATACATGATTGCGTGATTTTCAATCATTTATTTCACGGCGATTACCAGCCGATTTCGGGTTTAATTAACGCTAAAACGTTTGACTAGCCATGGTGAACAACCCTGCTATCCTGCGGGTTGACGAAGACTGATATCTCACCTCGTCGATACATACTGTCTGGCGAATCGTTTGTCAATGAATTCGGTGAACGGTAGTAAATACCGTTCAAGCGTATGTATGTATCGGTCGCCGAGCGCGGCACCTCAGTTGGGTTCGTCGGTAGGTAAGGTATATATCGTCCGCAAGTTGCGCGGGGGCACGTCTAGGTGCTCCCGGGTAAGATTCTCTATTGATAGGAGAAGACATGGCCATCATCAACAAGGGTATGTCCAGGCGTTCGTTCCTCGGCCTCACCGGCAGCGTCGCTGCTGTCGCAGGGCTTGGTCTCACCGGCTGCGGTGGCAGCTCTAGCGACGAGGGTTCCGCTTCCGGTTCCACCGATTCCGCCAACCGTGGCGGCGGCGTGATCACCGCTGGTTCCGCTTACGCTCCGTCCAGCTTCGATCCCGCCAGCACCGGCTCCGCTGTGGGCCTGGGTGCTAACTGGCACGTCGTCGAGGGCCTCTACGGCATCGATTACCACGACTACAGCACCTTCAAAGAGCTCGCCACCGACGATCCCAAGTCTGTGGACGACACCACTTTCGAGGTCACCATCCGCAAGGGCGCCAAGTTCTCCGATGGCACCGAGGTCACCGCTGACGATGTCGTTGCCTCCTACACCGCTTGCGCCGCTTCCGCTACCTATGCTCCGTTCTTCCAGCCCTTCGAGTCCATCGAGGCCAAGGACGCCAGCACCGTGACGGTCAAGACCAAGGTCCCCAACTTCTCCCTGCTCAAGGATCGTCTGGCCATCGTCCGCGTTACCCCGGCCACCCAGACCGAGGAGGATCGCGCCAAGCAGCCGATCGGCTCCGGCCCCTGGATGTACGACTCTATCTCCGATACCGAGATCACCCTGGTTCCCAACCCCGAGTACAACGGTGAGTATGCTGCCGAGGATAAGAAGATCCAGTACAGCATCCTGACCGACCCCACCGCTCGCGTTACCGCTCAGCAGGAGGGCTCCACGCTCGTTATGGAGCTCGTTACCGCTGACGCCGTCGACCAGCTCGAGAGCGCCGGCTGCAAGATCGATAACGTTCAGGGTTTCGGCACCCGCTTCATCATGTTCAACGTCGCCAAGGAGCCTTGGAACAACGTCAAGGTCCGTCAGGCTGTCATGTATGCGCTCGACACCGAGAAGATGGTCAGCAACACCTTCGCCGGCCTTGCCACCGCTGCCAGCTGCTACCTGCCCAAGAGCTTCACCAACTATCATGAGGCTTCCACGGTGTACAAGACCGACGCCAAGAAGGCTAAGAAGCTCATCGAGGAGTCTGGCATCACCCCGGGTGCCATCACCCTGCGCACCACCGACAACGAGCAGATTAAGGGCATGGCCGCCCAGGTCAAGAACGACCTCGACGCCCTCGGCTTCGATGTGACCATCCAGACCGATACCTCGCCGGCCACCTACGCTGCCATCGACGGCGGCGAGGCCTACGATATCCTCCTTGCCCCTGGCGATCCTTCCTGCTTCGGCGCCGACCCCGACCTGCTGCTCAACTGGTGGTACGGCGACAACGTCTGGATGCAGACCCGTTGCCCGTGGAAGGAGTCCGCTGAGTGGCAGAAGCTCCACGGTCTCATGGACGAGGCTCTTGCCGCTGAGGGCGATGAGCAGCAGAAGAAGTGGAACGAGTGCTTCGACATCATTGCCGACAACGCCGTTCTGTATCCCGTTGTCCACGTCAAGACCGTCTCCGCTTCCTGGGACGATCCGTCCACTGCGCCCAACGGCGAGGCCCTCGATGGCTTCAAGGGCATCGGTACGACGAGCATGTCCTTCAGGGGCGTTGCGACCGTCAAGGCGTAAGACTCGCTTGAGTCTGTATGCAGGATGTCGGTCGTTGGGACCGTATCCTCATAGTTGAAACAAAGACCCGGGCGGCAACGATGTCGCTCGGGTCTTGTAATGAGTATCCGTACTCATATACCAGTTGGTCCTACCGACAAAAGAAAGGGGAGAGAACGTGAACAACTTGCTACGTTTGATTGGAAGGCGTCTTGTGGCGCTGCCGATCATGGCATTGGGCGTCACCGTCCTGGTGTTCTTCCTTATGTCGTTCTCCAAGACCGACCCCGCCTACACGGCGTTGGGTGACGGTGCCTCGCCCGAGGCGGTTGCCGAGTACCATGAGAAGTATGGTCTGGACGACCCCTGGCCCGTGCGCTACGTGCGCTATATGGGCGATTTGATCCATGGCGACATGGGCACCTATGGTGCTGCTCGCAACTCCGTTGCCAAGCGCATCTCCACGGCCCTGCCCGTCACGATGCAGCTGACCTTCATCGGCCTTGCCATCGGTGCGGTCGTTTCGTTTTTACTCGGCGTCATCGCGGCACTGTATCGCGACAAATGGCCGGACCAAGTGATCCGCGTCTTTTCCATCGCCGGCTTGGCAACCCCGTCGTTCTGGCTTGCCGTTCTGTTGATCCTGCTGTTCTCTTCCTACCTTAAGGTGCTTCCGGCATCGGGTGCTCTGCCTCACTTCACCACGAATCCGGCTGGCTATCTGGGACGTATGATCATGCCCGCTATCGCCTTGGCATTTCCACTGACGGGCCAGATGACTCGTATCGTGCGTACCGCCATGGTCGAGGAGCTCGATAAGGATTATGTCCGTATGGCTCGCGGCGCCGGCGTTCCCGAGAAGGTCGTCGTCGGCATCAACGTTCTTCGCAATGCGCTGATCACCCCGGTCACCACCCTCGGTCTTAAGATCGGTTACCTCATGGGCGGCGCCGTCGTCATCGAGGTTATCTTCAACCTCCCCGGCATGGGCACCGCGATTCTGCAGGGCGTTCAGGGCAACGAGGCGAACCTGGTTCAGGGCGTCGTCATCGTCGTTGCTCTTGCCTTCATCATCATCAACATCGTGGTTGACATGCTCTACCTGCTCATCAACCCGCGCATCAGGACGGTGTAGATTATGGTAAAGATTCGAGAGAAGCAAACCGAGCAGCTCGAGAAGGCTGCCTCCAAGGGGCTCAAGCTCGGTGGCTGGAAGAAGATGACGCTGTCTTCTAAGATTGCCGCCGTCGTGTTGGTGCTGGTCGCCCTGACTGCGATTCTGGCGCCCCTTCTTGCCCCCTATAGCCCGGTCGAGATTTTTACGGCTCGCCAGGCTCCCGGCAACGGATTTATCTTCGGTACCGACGATAAGGGTCGCGACATTCTGTCGCGCATGCTCTACGGTGGTCGTTACTCGCTGATTATCGGCTTTGGCGCCACTGCCATGGCTCTGGTCTGCGGCTCGGTCGTGGGCGCCCTTGCGGCGGTTTCGCGTAAGGCCGTTTCCGAGACGATCATGCGTATCCTGGACATCATCATGTCCATCCCGGGCATCGCCCTCGCGGCCGTCTTCGTCTCCATCCTGGGCAACTCCGTGCCGTCGATCATCTTCGCCATCGGCTTTATGTACACTCCGCAGATTGCCCGTATCGTGCGCGCCAACATCGTGTCCGAGTACGGCGAGGACTATGTCCGCGCGGTCATCGTTTCCGGCGCCAAGGCTCCGTGGATTTTGATCAAGCATGTTCTGCGTAACTGCATCGCCCCGATCATGGTCTTCACCGTTACCCTGGTCGCCGACGCCATCATCTTCGAGGCCTCGCTGACCTTCATCGGCGCTGGTATCCAGGAGCCCACCGCTACCTGGGGCAACATCCTCGCCGACGCCCGCGGCGGCGTGCTCGCCGGCCGTTGGTGGCAGGCGCTGTTCCCGGGCCTGGCCATCATGATCACCTGCCTGGCGCTCAACATCCTCTCCGAGGGCATTACCGACGCCATGGCCGCTGCTCCCTCCGCCGCCCTGGATCCGACCGATTCCTCCAAGCGTCGCGAGGCCGACCTGCTGGTCTCCGACCCCGTTCGCGCCTACAAGGAGCAGGCCCAGTCCCTCTCCGCTCGCCTTGGCGCCCTGCGCGATGTCGAGCTCAAGCGTGACGATCGCCATGTGCCCGACGAGTCTGTCGAACCGATTCTCTCGGTCCGTGACTTCTGCATCCAGTTTGAGCATCACGGCGATATCAACGTCGTCGACCATGTCAACTTTGACGTCCGTCCTGGTCAGACCATGGGCCTGGTGGGCGAGTCCGGTTGCGGTAAGTCCATCACCACGCTGGCCATCATGGGCCTGACCGACGATGACGAGCACCTTTCCGGCGAGGTCCTCTGGGAGGGCCGCGACCTGCTCAAGATGAGCAAGAAGGAGTGGTTCGGCCTGCGCGGTACCGATATCGCTATGGTCTATCAGGACGCCCTGTCCTCGCTCAACCCCTCCATGCTCATCTCTGCCCAGATGAAGCAGCTCACCAAGCGCGGCGGCACCCGCAGCGCCGAGGAACTCCTGGAGCTCGTGGGCCTCGACCCCAAGCGTACGCTCGAGAGCTACCCGCATGAGCTTTCCGGTGGCCAGCGTCAGCGTGTCCTGATCGCTATGGCCCTTACCCGCGACCCCAAGCTGGTCATCTGCGACGAGCCCACGACCGCTCTGGACGTTACCGTCCAGAAGCAGGTCATCAAGCTGCTCAACGACCTTCAGGCCAAGCTCGGCTTTGCCATGATCTTCGTCTCGCATGACTTGGCGCTGGTCGCCGAGGTCGCCCATAACATCACGGTTATGTACGCCGGTCAGGTTATCGAGCAGGCGCCCACCAAGGAGCTGCTCACTAACCCGATCCACGAGTACACCCGCGGTCTTCTGGGCTCCGTTCTGTCCATCGAGAGCGGTTCGGGCCGTCTGCACCAGGTGCCCGGCGCCGTTCCGAGCCCGCGCGATTTCCCCAAGGGCGATCGCTTCGCGCCCCGCTCGAGCCATCCGCGCATTGGCCTGGACACCCGTCCGGTCTTCAAGCGCGTGCCCGGCACCGAGCACTTCTATTCCGAGCTCCCCGACGAGGTGCTCAAGGCAAATGGTTTGACCCCTCACGCGGAGGTGATGTAGATGAGCGAGACCGCAGTCAACGGCGTCGAGCCGATCATCTTCCTTGATGACGTCCACGTCACCTTTAGGACCCGTACCGGCTCGATTCTGCACCCCAACCTGGTTCACGCCGTCCAGGGTGTAACGATTAGGCTCATGCCCGGTCAGACGATCGGCATCGTCGGCGAGTCCGGTTGCGGTAAGTCCACCACCGCCAACGTCATGTGCGGCCTGCAGGCCCCCACGAGCGGCAAGGTCTACTTTAAGGGCAAGGACGTAACCAAGCGTACCGCCGAGGACCGTCGCCACATGGGCCGTGTCATCTCGGTCGTGTTCCAGAATCCGGCTACGGCGCTCAATCCCCGCATGGTCGTTCGCGAGCAGCTGCTCGACCCCATGCGCGTCCACAACCTGGGTACCGAGGCCGAGCAGGAGAAGCGCGTCAAGGAGCTCCTGGAGCTCACCGGTCTGCCCAGCTCCGCCGCCGAGGTTCTTCCCGGCCAGCTTTCGGGCGGCCAGCGCCAGCGCGTCGCAATTGCCCGTGCCCTGTCGTTGAACCCCGATGCCATCATCGCCGACGAGCCCACCTCGGCTCTGGACGTTTCGGTCCGCGCGCAGATTCTGAACCTGCTGACCGACCTTAAGAAGGAGCTCGGCCTGGCCATGGTGTTCATCAGCCATGACATCCAGACGGTCCGCTATATCTCTGACGACATCATCGTTATGAATGGCGGCAAGATCGTCGAGCAGGGCGAGGCCAAGCAGGTCTTCCAGCACCCTCAGGACCCCTACACCAAGATGCTGCTCGGTGCTGCGCCGTCGCTGCTGCATCCCAAGCTCGGCGAGTAGCCTCGCTTTCCCTTGCCGGGCGCACCTCCGTTGCGATTTCGAAAGGTTGGGTTCACGAGCCATGCCAAGTGCTCAGGAGCTACAACAGCAATTTGGTGGGTATCGGGGCGCCATGCCCCGTCCATCAGATTTCGATCTCTTTTGGAAGGACCGCATGGCCGAGGCCGACGCCGTCGGGCTTGACTATGCGATCGAGACGGCATCGGTCACCGATGCCGTGACCTGCCAGCTTTTCGACCTCTGGTATACCGGCATGTGTGGCGCTCGCCTGCATGCCAAGTACCTTAAACCCGTCTCGGACGAGCCCGTGCCATTGGTACTTCAGTTCCATGGGTATCCGGGTGCAAGCCGCAGCTGGTTTGAGCAGGCGTCGTTTGCGGGCATGGGCATGGCACTCATCGCCCTCGACTGCCCCGGCCAAGGAGGTCTCTCCGAGGACATTGGTGGATTTGAGGGCACAACGGTCGCGGGCCATATCGTCGCCGGTATCGACGGCGATCCGGCCAACCTCTACTATGTCCGCTTGCACCAAGATATTCGCATCCTGTGCCGCATCGTTCGCGAGCTCGAGGGCATCGATCTTGCCCGTGTGTTTGTGAACGGCGCGTCGCAGGGCGGCGGTTTGGGCATTGCGACCTGTGCACTTAACAGCGAGCTTATCAATCGCGCCGCCATCCTCTATCCCTTCCTGTCGGATTTCCGCCTGGTCTGGGATTTGGATGCCGACGACATTGCCTACGAGGGCCTGCGCTATTGGTCTCGCTGGTTTGACGAGGACTCGACTCGTATCGACGAAGCCTATGCCAAGCTGGCGTGCTTCGATTCCAAGAACTTTGCCCCTATGGTCAAATGCCCCGTGCTGTTTGGCACCGGCACAGCCGATACCGTCTGTCCGCCAGCGACGCAGTTTGCGGTCTATAACAACCTGACCTGTGAAAAGCGTCATGAGTTCTTTGAAGGCTTTGGCCACGAGGAGATTCAGGATTTTGACGATCTGATCATTCCGTTTTTCTGCAAGGGAGGGGAGGCTCATGTCTAAGTGCGAGAGCAATGTCAATGAGCTGATTGTCTCCGACCTTGTGGGGATTCCCGGAACGGTCTCGTCAAGGCTCGCTGATTTCCGGGATTGGCGCGGTGATGCTTCTGCGGATGTTTCCGAATTAGAGATAGCCGCTTCGGACCTTGAGGTTTGCGGGCCGAGTATTACGGCGATCGATTTCGCCAATCCGTATGCCCGCTACTCCGAGGTTTCCTTTGAGCTTGGTGGCGATGTGGTCCACGCACGTTTGATCGAGCCTGCCGGTCGCGCCCGAGCATCCGAGCTTGTGCCGCTATGTCTGATGTTTCACGACATCGACCGACCCGTGCGGGGATGGCATCACATGACGAGGTTTGCGGCCATGGGATATGCCGTGCTTGCGCTGGACGATGAGGCGATTGGATCCAGCGAGCTGCAGCAGGGGATTGCCTCTCCTGCTTTTGTCAAGCGCGTCCGTTGGGGTTGCGCGATGGCGAAGGTGGCGCGCAATCTTGATGGCGTGGACCCCGACCGCATCTTTGCATGGGGCGAGGGCCTTGGCGGCGGAGTCGCGCTGGCGGTTTCTGCTCTGGACGAGCGGGGCCTCGCCTGCACGGCGGTTGCCAATCCAATTCCCGGTGGCCTCGAGGCGTTGTCGTCTCGGGTGCGTGGATCGGTGCTCATGGGCACATCGCTCATGGATGCCGTGTGCGATCCCAAGGGCCAGTTTGCCGTATTCAACGGTCTTGAGTGTGACCGGAGGCATATCATCTATGCCAAATACGCTCATGAGCGCATCAATGCGTTCGAAAACGAAGTCATCGACTTTTTTAACCAAACGTTCTACCCGTGTTCTTTGGCCTAGACGGCCTGGACACTGCCAACAAGAGTGGGTGGCATAGGGCCGCCCGCCAGACAACTAAGGAGATTCTTGTGGCAACTCAGAAATTCACCGGCGTTATCCCTCCCGTCGTTGTTCCCGATACCGAAGACCACCAGCTCGACGTTGCCTCCTTTGAGCGCAGCATCAACCGCATGATCGATGCCGGCGTCGATGGCCTGTTCTTCCTGGGCTCTTCGGGCGAGGTCGTTTTCTCCACCGATGAGCGTCGTCGCCAGATCATTGCCGAGGCCGTTCGTATCGTCGACCACCGCGTGCCCGTCCTGGTCGGCATCATCGATACCGAGACCGAGCGCATGATCGAGCACGGTAAGGTCGCTCAGGAGCTGGGCGCCGATGCGCTTGTCGCCACCTGCCCGTTCTATGCCCTGCAGGGCATGACCGAGGTCGAGGAGCACTTCCGCATCCTGCACGAGGAGCTCGACCTGCCCATCTTTGCCTATGACATTCCCGTCTGCGTTCACACCAAGCTCCCCTGGAAGCTCCTTGCCAAGCTCGGCGCCGAGGGCGTCCTTGCTGGCGTCAAGGATTCCTCGGGTGATGACATCTCGTTCCGCTACCTCGTTCAGGAGAACGAGAAGAACGGTCATCCGATGAGTATCCTCACCGGTCACGAGGTTGTCGTCGACGGCGCTTACCTCGGTGGCGCCGACGGTTCTGTCCCGGGCCTTGCCAACGTTGAGCCCGAGGGCTACGTGCGCCAGTGGAAGGCCGCTCAGGCCGGTGACTGGGCTACCGTCAAGGCCGAGCAGGATCGCCTCAACGAGATCTCCCACATCTGGGATGTCACCTCGGGCGTCCAGGGCTATGCCGGTGGCGTCGGCGCCTTCAAGACCGCTATGAACCTCATGGGCATCTTCGACAGCCCGACCATGCCGCGCCCGGTGAAGGCCATGACTGGCGAGAACGTCGAGGCTATTAGGAAGGTCCTCCAGGATAACGGTCTCCTGTAAAGCTTCCCCAGGCACCCGATCTTGGGGCTCAAGTGGTCGGGCGTGACCCATTAGGTCAACGCCCGACCACTTTCACCCCAACCTCGGGCACCTGGGAAACCTTTATCAACCTGTGGCGATAATTCTGCCCTCATTTCCTGTAGTTGTTTTTATCTCCGAAGGAGAGCGACATGGAGAACAAGTACGTCTGCTCTGTCGATATCGGCGGAACTAAAATTGCGACTGCCATCATGGAGTACCCGGCTGACGGTAGTGTGCCCCATCCCGTTTTTGAGGCCGAGGTTCCTACCGAGGCCCAGGAGGGCGGCGAGGCCGTCTTCCAGCGTATCGAGGCGTCTATCAAGGCCGCTCTTGAGGCGAATCCCGATGTCGAGGTTCTCGGTGTCGGTATCGGTGCCGCAGGCGTCGTCGATCCCAAGACGGGCGCCATTGCTTATGCCAATGAGATCATGCCCGGCTGGTCCGGCGTTCAGTTGGGGCCGCGTCTGCGCGAGGACCTTGGTCTTCCCGTTGCCGTTGTGGGCGACGTGCAGGCTCATGCTCTGGGCGAGGCCCACTGGGGCGTCGGCAAGGGCAAGTTCTCCGTCTTGTGCCTGGGAATCGGTACGGGCATCGGCGGCGCATATGTCGAGAACGGCCGCGTGATGCAGGGCTTCCATGGTGCTGCCGGTCATATGGGCCACATCGAGTGCTCGGCTGCCGCCGGCATTCCCTGCGCCTGCGGGCGTTCCGGCCATCTTGAGTCTGTTGCTTCGGGCACCTCGATTGGCCGTATGTACGACGAACGCTTCGGTCGAGTTGACCCCAGCCGTCCTTCGGTCGGTCGCGACGTGAACGACCTGTGTCGTGCTGGCGACGCAAAGGCGACCGAGGTCATCCATGACGCCGGCTTTGCGCTGGGCGCCAGCTTGGGCTCGCTTGCCAATATTCTGGATCCAGAGGTCATCGTGCTTTCGGGCGGCGTGATTCACCAAGGTCCCGATTGGCGTTCGCAGACGTGGAAGGATTCGGTGCACGAGGGCTATGCCAGCCAGGCGCTCGATCCGCTTCAGGACACGCCGATCCTCATCGGTTCTCTGGAGGGCGATGCTCCGCTCATCGGTGCCGCTGAGCATCTTCTTGCCTCTTTGAAGTAAACGTATCTGCTGTAGGAGCCTCCCGAGACAACACGTCTCGGGAGGCTGTTCTGAGAAAGGTTGCAGCCTTATGACCGTCGATCCTTTGATTCAATCCCTGAAGGGCAAGCTCGTCGTGAGCGTTCAGGCGTATATGGGCGAGCCACTTCGTACGCCCGAGACCATGGCTCAAATGTCTCGCGCCTGCGAGCTCGGCGGCGCCGCCGCCATTCGCTGCCAGGGTCTTGCCGACATTGCCGCCATTAAGGGTCGCTGTGAGGTTCCCGTCATCGGCCTGTGGAAGGATGGGCACGAGGGCGTTTACATCACGCCGACGCTGCGTCACGCTCGCGCCTGCGTTGCCGCGGGTGCCGATATCGTGGCGATCGATGCCACCGATCGTCCGCGTCCCGATGGCAAGACCGTCGAGGACACCTTCCGTCCACTGCACGAGGAGGGTGTGCTCCTGATGGCGGATTGTGCCACCATCGAGGACATTCGCCGTGCGGTTGATATGGGCTTCGACCTGGTATCCACCACGCTTTCTCACGGTGTCGCCGCCATCGACTGCACCATGGCCGATGGCCCCGATCTGCCGCTCCTGCGTCAGGCGACCGAGGAATTCCCCGGTCTTCCCATCATCTGCGAGGGCCGCGTGCACACGCCCGAGGAGGCTCGCGCCGCGATCGATGCTGGCGCCTGGGCCGTTGTTGTCGGCACCGCCATCACGCACCCCACGAGTATTACGAGTTGGTTCAAGGCTGCGCTTGAGGCGTAAGACAGGCCTCGTATCCGCTCGGGGCGGTATACTCAATAAAGGCAATTGACCGCGCGGGATCCGGGTTGCTGGGTCCCGCGCTTGTTTTCGGGAGGCAGCACATGCAAAAGGGAGATGCCATGGATGCGGCGGAGCGCTCGGAGCGCATCCCCGATATCGTCATCATCACCGGAATGTCCGGATCGGGCCGCACGCAGGCCATGCACGTGTTCGAGGACATGGGCTATTTTTGCATCGATAACCTGCCTCCGCGTCTCATCGCCCAGCTTGCCGAGCTCGTCGGCATCAATACGGGCGTGGGCAGGCATCTCGCCGTCACCTGCGATTTGCGTAGCCAGGGACTGTTTGACGAGTTGCTCGATGCGGTCGCCGCGCTCGAAGAGCGCGAGATGAGCTGCGACATCGTGTTCCTGGAGGCTTCTGACGAGGTGCTGATTCGTCGCTACAGCGAAAATCGCCGCCGTCATCCCATTGCCAAGCCGGGGGAGACTACGGCCGATGCCATTCAGCGCGAGCGCCTTCAGCTGCAGGGCGTGCGCGATCGAGCCGATATGATTATCGACACGAGTCGTCTGCGCACCTCTGCGCTGCGCAACAAGCTACGTATGGCATTTTCCGAGCTGTCCGACCAACAGCTCATGGACGTCCATGTGTTCTCGTTTGGCTTTAAGCACGGCATGCCCGTCGAGGCGGACATTATGATCGACGTCCGCTTCCTGCCCAATCCGTTTTACGATCCCGAGATGCGTACCATGACCGGTCTCGATAAGAAAGTCTCCGACTTTGTTCTGGACCATCCCAAGACCCAGGAGTTCTGGAAGGCCTGGACGCAGCTGCTCGATACGGTGATGCCGGGCTATATCGCGGAGGGTAAGCCGCAGCTTTCTATCGCCATCGGCTGCACGGGCGGACAGCACCGTAGCGTCGCCATTGCCGAGGCCACGGCCCGTTACCTGGAAGGCGCCCAGTATCACGTGAGCATCTCCCACCGCGACCTGTCGCGCGCCAACACGAAGGCATAGGCCTGCATGTCGTTTACCGCTGAGGTGCGCGACGAGCTTGCGCGCTGCGAACCCGAATGTGAATACTGCGATTTGTCGACGCTTGCCGCCCTGACGCGTGTGAGCGGTACGCTTTCGTTGGCCGGCTCCGGGCGGTATCGTTTGACGGTCGCGACCGAGACGGGAGCCGTCGCGCGCACGATGATCACGCTGACGCATCGCATCCTTAAGCTCAAAACGGAATTCACCGTTCGTAAATCGGTCTTGCATAAGGTCCGTAACTATCTCATTACCCTGCCCGATCAACCCGACCTGAACAAGGCTCTGGTGCTGCTGGGCATTCTAGACCGCAGAGGAGGGCTCGTCGCTGGTGTTCCCCGACACATCGTTGCCCGTCCCTGCTGCAGGCTTGCCTACATCCGCGGCGCGCTCATCGCGGGCGGCTTCGTGGCCGATCCACGCGGCGATTTCCATTTGGAGATCGCGGTGCAGGGTGAGCAATATGCCAAGGGGCTTTGCGACCTGTTGGGGCAGATTGGGGTCCATACTCGTGTTAATGCGCGGCGGGGGTCATATGCCGTGTACATTAAGAGCGCCGAGGAAATCGAGCATCTATTAAAGCTGATTGGTGCCAAGCGCAGCGTTGCCGAGATTGAGGAGGCGCGCGCGGTCAAGTTGGTTAAGAACGATGTGAACCGTCGCGTGAACGCCGAGCTCGCCAACCAGACCAGAAGCGCCGGTGCTGCCCAGCATCAGCTTGCGCTTATCGATGAGCTCGAGCAGCGCGGCCTTCGCGATGCGCTTCCGGATGCCTTGGCGGTCTTTTGCGACCTGCGCGAGCGCTATCCCGATCTGTCGCTGCGTGATTTAGGGGAGATGGCTGACCCTCCCTTGTCGAAGTCGGCCCTCTACCATCGAGTTTTGAGGCTTGAAAAGCTCATTGAAGCAAACAGGTAGTTTATAGTATCGACTTATATACGGATTTAGCTGCTATTTTATTCTTTAAAACGTTTTAACGTAAATTTGATTTTCAATTTCGACTATTCTCGTGAAATTCAAGTCAAAAAAAAGGTATATTAGGCGAGTGGTTAGTTTGTGGGCCTCAACGGCGGGCGCTGTAGCTTGCGGGGGCCTTACGAAAGGAGACACAATGGCAGTAAAGGTTGCTATTAACGGCTTCGGTCGCATCGGTCGTCTGGCTTTCCGTCAGATGTTCGGTCATGAGGGCTCCGAGATCGTCGCTATCAACGACCTCACCTCTCCCGATATGCTCGCTTACCTGCTGAAGTACGACTCCACGCAGGGCAACTACGCTCGCGATCACGAGGTCGTTGCTGGCGAGGATTCCATCACCGTTGACGGCAAGGAGATCAAGATCTACAAGGAGGCCGACGCCAACAACCTGCCTTGGGGCGACCTCGACGTCGACGTCGTTCTCGAGTGCACCGGCTTCTACACCAGCAAGGCTAAGGCTCAGGCCCACATCAACGCTGGCGCCAAGAAGGTCGTCATCTCTGCTCCGGCCGGCAGCGATCTGCCCACCATCGTGTACAACGTCAACCACGAGACGCTGACCGCTGAGGACAACATCATCTCCGCTGCTTCCTGCACCACCAACTGCCTCGCCCCGATGGCCAAGGGTCTGAACGACTTCGCTCCCATCGTGTCCGGCATCATGACCACCATTCACGCCTGGACCGGCGACCAGATGCCGCTCGACGGCCCGCAGCGCAAGGGCAACAAGCGTCGTAGCCGCGCCTGCGCCGTCAACATCGTCCCCAACACCACCGGTGCTGCCAAGGCTATCGGCCTGGTTCTCCCCGAGCTCAACGGTAAGCTCATCGGTGCCGCCCAGCGCGTCCCGACGCCGACCGGCTCCATCACCAACCTCTACGCTGTCGTTGACAAGAAGGTCACCGTCGACGAGGTCAACGCCGCTATGAAGGCCTACGCTTCCACCATCTCCGAGACCTTCGGTTACAACGAGGACGACATCGTCTCCACCGACATCATCGGCGAGACCCACGGCTCCATCTTCGACGCCACTCAGACCATGTGCTCTGACCTCGGCAACGGCCAGACCCTCGTTCAGGTCACCTCTTGGTACGACAACGAGAACTCCTACACCTCTCAGATGGTCCGCACCATCAAGTACTTCGAGAAGTTCGTTGCTTAATTTAGCTTTTAGCGAATAGCTCGTTGAGCGTCTAAAGAAGGGCGCGGCCTCATAGGGCTTACACCCTAGGGTCGCGCCCTTTTTATAGGAAATCGTCTGCCGTAATGGGAGGCAGACACGTACGAAAGGTAGAAGCAAACATGGCCTTTACCAAGAAGACCGTCCGCGACATCGATGTCGACGGCAAGCGCGTTCTCGTCCGCGTTGACTTCAACGTGCCTATCAAGGATGGCGTCGTTGGCGACACCACCCGCATCAAGGCTGCCCTGCCCACCATCAACTACCTCGTTGAGCACAACGCTCGCGTCATCCTCATGAGCCACCTCGGCCGTCCCGATGGCACCGGCTTCCAGCCCGAGCTCTCCCTTGAGCCTGTCGCCAAGAAGCTCGCTGAGCTCTCTGGTCTCGATGTTGCCTTTGTCGCCGACACCTACGGCGAGAAGGCCGCCGAGGCTGTTGCCGCCGTCGAGCCGGGCAAGGTCCTCGTTCTCGAGAACGTCCGTTTTGACAAGCGTGAGAAGAAGAACGATCCCGAGATCGCCAAGAAGCTCGCTTCCTATGGTGACGTCTTCGTTCTCGATGCTTTCGGTACCGCTCACCGCGCCCAGGGTTCCGTCGTGGGTCCCGCCGCTTACCTGCCTGCCGTCGCCGGCTTCCTGCTCGAGAAGGAGGTCGACACGCTGACCGGCATCTTCGCCGAGCCCGAGCGCCCCTTCGTCGCTATCGTCGGCGGTTCCAAGGTTTCCTCCAAGATCGGCGTTCTCGATCACCTCATCGACTCCGCTGATACCCTGATCATCGGTGGCGGCATGGCCTACACCTTCTTCCTGGCTCAGGGTCTGACCGTCGGTCAGTCCCTCAAGGAAGAGGACTGGGTCGAGCGCGCCGGCGAGATGCTCAAGAAGGCCGAGGAGAAGGGCGTCAAGATCCTGCTCCCCATCGACAACCGCGTTGCCGATCACTTTGGCGAGGACGCTGTCCCCGAGGTTGTCGCTTCCGACGCTATCCCCGACGATCGTGAGGGCATGGACATCGGCCCCAAGACCGAGGAGCTCTACGCCGAGGCCGTCAAGGGCGCCAAGACCGTGTTCTGGAACGGCCCCATGGGCGTCTTCGAGTTCGATAACTTCGCTCACGGCACCCAGGCTATCGCCGAGGCCGTCGCCGAGGCCGACTGCACCTCGATCATCGGTGGTGGTGACTCTGTCGCGGCTGTCAACAAGTTCAACCTGGCCGACAAGATGAGCTGGATCTCCACCGGTGGTGGCGCTTCCATGGAGCTCGTCGAGGGTAAGGCCCTGCCCGGAGTGGAGGCGCTTCTCGATGCCTAATCGCACCCTTCTTATCGCTGGTAACTGGAAGATGAACAACGACGTCGCCGAGGCCGCCAAGCTCGCCGACGAGCTGGCTCAGGCTCTGCCCGAGGTTCCGGCTGGCGTCGAGGTGCTCGTCTGCCCTCCGACCATTGACATCACCACGGTTCATGACCGTATTCAGGCTGCCCCCATCGCCCTCGGTGCTCAGAACGTGTACTGGGAGGCCAAGGGTGCCTTCACCGGTGAGTCCTCTTGCGACATGCTCAAGTCCGCTGGCTGCACCTACTGCATCATCGGTCACTCCGAGCGTCGCGACTACTTCCACGAGACCGACGAGGATCAGAACAAGAAGGCCAAGGCCCTCGTTGCCGCCGGTCTTGTTCCCGTCTTCTGCTGCGGCGAGTCCCTCGAGGTCCGCGAGGCTGGCACCTATGTCGAGCACGTCGTGAACCAGGTCAAGGCTGGCCTTGCTGGTCTTGAGATCACCTGCCCCAAGCAGGTCGTCGTCGCCTACGAGCCCATCTGGGCTATCGGCACCGGCAAGACCGCTACCGCCGAGGACGCTCAGGAGGTCTGCGGCGCTATCCGTGAGACCCTCAAGGAGATGTTCGGCGAGGAGCTCGCCGACGGTATCCGCGTCCTGTACGGTGGTTCCGCTAAGCCCGGCAACATCGCCGAGCTCGTCGCTAAGCCTGACGTTGACGGCGCCCTCGTGGGCGGCGCTTCGCTCAAGGCTGCCGACTTCGCCTCTATGGTCGTCAAGGCAGGCGAGTAGGACATATGGCACAGCGTCATCTTCCTGCACTCCTGATCATCATGGATGGCTGCGGCCTTGCTCCGGCTGATGGCGAGAACGCCGTCGCCGCTGCCAAGACGCCCTTCCTTGATAGCCTGTACGCTCAGTATCCCCACACCACGCTCGGTGCTTCGGGCGAGGACGTGGGCCTTCCCGACGGCCAGATGGGCAACTCCGAGGTGGGTCACCTCAACATCGGTGCCGGCCGCATCGTGTTCCAGGAGCTTTCGCGCATCAACAATGCCATCAAGGACGGCTCCATCGCCAAGAACGAGGTCTTCGTCAAGGCTATGGACGACGTCAAGGCCGAAGGCAAGACCCTGCACCTCATGGGCCTTATGAGCCCTGGCGGTGTTCATTCTCACATGAACCACGTCGAGGCTCTGGTCAAGATGGCTGCCCAGCATGGCGTCAAGACCGTTCGCGTCCACGCCTTCATGGATGGCCGCGACGTCGACCCGCAGTCCGGTGCCGGCTACATGAGCGAGTTCTGCGCTTTCCTGGCTAAGATCTCCGAGGAGACCGGTTGCGACGCTCGCGTTGCCACCGTTTCGGGCCGCTATTGGGCCATGGACCGCGACAACCGCTGGGAGCGCATCCAGCGTGCCTACGACGTCATGGTCAACGCGTCCGATGCCGATACCGACCCCGTTGCCGGTATCAAGGCCTACTACGAGAAGGATCCGCGCGGCGACGAGTTCGTCGAGCCCTTCGCTGCCCACAACGAGGGCATTCACGAGGGCGACGCGGCCATCTTCTTCAACTTCCGTCCCGACCGCGCTCGTCAGATGACTCGCGTGTTCACGGACAAGGAGTTCGACGGCTTTGAGCGCGAGCAGATTAAGCTTTCGCACTTTGTGACGATGACCGAGTACGATCCGACGTTTGACGTCGAGGTCGCCTTCCCCAAGACGTTCCCCGAGAACGTTCTGGCCGACGTTATCGCCGCCAATGGCCTGAAGCAGCTGCACACCGCCGAGACCGAGAAGTACGCCCATGTGACGTTCTTCCTCAACGGCGGCATCGAGGAGCCCAAGGAGGGCGAGGAGCGCGTGCTCGTCGCTTCCCCCAAGGTTGCTACCTACGATCTGCAGCCCGAGATGAGTGCTCCCGAGGTTACCGAGAAGCTCGTCGCCGCTATTAACGAGGATCGCGCTGATTTCTACATCGTGAACTTCGCGAACTGCGACATGGTTGGTCACACCGGCGTGTTCGACGCCGCCGTTAAGGCCGTCGAGGCTGTTGACGATGCCCTGTCCAAGGTTGTCCCGGCGATTCTCGCTAAGGGCGGCTTTGCGCTGATTACCGCCGACCATGGCAACGCCGATCACATGTTTGACGTTGCTTCCGACGGTTCCAAGCATCCGTTTACGGCCCATACCACCAACCGCGTGCCGTTCATCATCGTTAATGAGAAGGCACAGCTCACCGGTATCGAGGACGGCCGTCTCTCCGATATCGCTCCGACCATGCTCACCATGGCTGGTATTGAGCCTTCCGCCGAGATGACGGGCCGCGTGCTCGCCACCGAGGCCTAAGTGAAAACTCCAAGCGTTTTCATGCGAGGGGGTTGCCCAAATTCGGGCAACCCCCTTTTTGGTATTTCTGCCATTTCTACCCCGTCCCTAAATGGCAGGTGGGGGAGTGTTGGAGGTTGTGGTACAGTACTGGAGTTTGAATTGTTCTATTAAGGAGCTTATCTATGGGTCCGTTTCAGATTCTTCTGTTTGTCGTTTGGGCTGTTTCTGCCGTGGCGCTGACGATTCTCGTTCTGATGCATTCCGGTAAGGGCACCGGCGTTTCGGATATGATCGCTAGCTCGCTGTATAACTCCAGCTCTGCCACGGGCGTCATGGAGCAGAACCTCGATCGCCTGACGGTAATTATGGCCGTCGTTTTTGCCGTGTGTGTCGTTCTGTGCATGTTCTTCTTCCCGCAGGGCATCGTCGGCTACTAAGCATCGGCGTATATACGTTTGTAAAGGGTCCCGCATGTGCGGGGCCCTTTTTGTTTACAGACTTGTAACAGAGCCAAAATATCCCCACATACTTCGCCCAACTAAAGAAATTCTCGACCGTTAACCGGAATCAGCGCCAAATTGTGCATAAAATGCGCTACTGTATTGCAAAACGTTGGCCCGCATTGCATAACCAGCCATAACAGCGGACCGCGTTTGAATGGTTCGATTGGGCTGTCTCGACGTTGCCCGGCCGAATTCACTTTGTCCTATCTCATAAGGAGGATGGCATGGCTGATTCTATGTTCCACCAGCCCGTTATGGGTCGTCGCGCCTTTGTTGGCGGCACCCTCGCTGCGAGCTCCATGGCTTTTCTTGCCGCATGCGGCAAGAAGGGCGGCGACGCTTCCGGTTCTGAGTCCGGTTCGACGCTGAACTTCTACATCAACAACCCGGTCTGCATCGACCCCTACAACGTCCAGGAGGATCAGGGCACTCAGGTCGAGTACCAGCTCTTCGATGCTCTGACGGAGTACGACCCCGAGAAGGGCGAGATCGTTCCGCTGGCTTGCGAGTCCTTTGAGGCTAACGACGACGCCACCGAGTTCACCTTCAAGATCAAGAAGGCTAAGTTCCACAACGGTGACGACGTTACCTCCAAGTCCTTCAAGCTCGGTTGGGAGCGTCTAGTCAACACCAAGTCGGCCATCGCCACCGAGTATGGTCCTTCCGAGGTCTCCTATCACCTTTCCATGGTTGAGGGCTATGACGATCTGCTTGCCGGCAACGCTACCGAGCTCAGCGGTGTTACTTGCCCCGACGATGAGACCCTCGTCGTCAAGCTGTCTTCCGCTTACGCCGACTTCCCCTTCGTCGCCTCTCACCCGGCTCTGTCCCCGGTTCCCGAGTGCGCCGAGTCCGATGTCAAGAGCTTCTACCTTGCCCCGGTCGGTAACGGCCCGTTCATGATGGACGGTAAGTGGGAGGATGGCCAGGAGATCAACCTCAAGAAGTTTGACGATTACTATGGCGACAAGGCCAAGATCGACGCCATCCACTTCCAGGTCATCAAGGACATGGAGACCGCTTACAAGGAGTTCCAGGCCGGTAACCTCGATGTCTGCGACGTTCCCGTTGCTCAGATCGACGCCGCCAAGAAGGACCGTGGCGAGTCCAAGGACGGCTACACCATGGGTGACGGCGAGCATATGCTGCTCGGTGCCGAGCCTTCCACGTACTATCTGACCTGCAACACCACGGCCGAGCCGTTCAATAACGCCGACCTGCGCAAGGGCATCTCCCTGGCCATCAACCGTGAGGCCATCTGCAAGACCATCTTCAAGGGTACCCGTACCCCCGCCGACGGTATTGTTCCTCCGGGAATCGCCGGCTACAAGGAGGGCGCATGGGAGTTCTGCGCCTATGACGTCGACAAGGCTAACGAGTACCTCGACAAGGTCGCTCCCGCTGGCGCTAACGGCGATCGTGGCATTAGCGTGACCCTTTCCTACAACCAGGACGGTGGTCACAAGGAGATCATGGAGTCCATCATCGGCGACCTCGCCAAGGTTGGCGTTACCGCTGTCTCCGATACCCCTGAGTGGTCTGCCCTGCTCGAGCAGTATCAGAACTTCAACTATCAGTTCGGCCGTCTGGGCTGGATCGCCGATTACCCGATCATGGACAACTTCCTGTACCCGCTGTTCCACTCCGACTCCCTCGGTGGCGACAACCGCTCCGGTTACAGCAACCCCGAGTTCGATGCCAAGGTCGACGAGGCCCGCACCACGGTTGATGACGAGGAGCGCATCGCCAAGATGCGGGAGGCCGACGCCATGGTCGCTGCTGACTGCCCGGTTATCCCGGTGATGTTCTACACGCACACCATCGCTGGCTCTGACCGCGTCAAGCATCTCTATGTTGATCCGCAGAAGCACGCCGATCTGGGTACCGCCGAGCTCGCCTAAGGGTTTTGCAGCTTCCGTGAGGGTCAAGTATTTACGTAGACCTCATGGGAAACATACAGTTCTCCCTAACCTGGGGTAAACTGGCTGATGGTAATTTTGGGATGCCGGTCTGGCGATCGGCATCCCATTTAGGTTAATCCCTAGATAGGGGAGTGGTATGGGTAAGTACATCGTTAAACGTGTGCTTCAGTTCATCCCGGTGTTTTTGGGCGTTACGCTGATTCTGTTCGCCCTCCAGAATATCGTGCCGGGAGATCCGATCAAGCTGATCGGTGGAGACAAGGCTCTGTCCCCCGAGGTAGAGCTTCAGCTTCGCGTTCGCTATCACCTGGTCCAGACGGACGAGGACGGCAACGCGATCCTTGACGAGAACGGCGACCCCGTTCAAACGTCGCTCGTGGACCGTTACTTGTATTACATGAACGGCCTGCTTCATGGCGATCTGGGCAATTCGTACCAGCGCAAGCTGCCGGTTACGGAAATCTTTGCCCAGAAGTATCCGTATACGGTCAAACTTGCCGCGTGCGCCATCGTGCTCGAGGCAATCATGGGTATCGGTGCGGGTATCATTTCGGCGGTTAAGCGTTATTCCTTCTGGGATATTTTGGTAACGCTCACCACGTCGATTCTCGTTGCCGTCCCGGCCTTCTGGCTCGGTATGTTGCTGCAGCTGTTCTTTGGCGTCATTCTCAAGGACGCCACGGGCGGTGCATTCTCCATGCCGATCTCGGGTGCCGGCGGTTCCAGCTCTCAGTATCAGGATTGGATGCACTATGTGCTTCCGACCATTACGCTGGCTTCGGTTTCGACCGCTTATGCCGCCCGCATTATGCGCTCGCAGCTGCTTGACGTCATGAACCAGGATTACATCCGTACGGCAAAGGCCAAGGGTCTCTCCAATCGCGCGATCATTATCAAGCATGCGCTTAAGAATGCACTCATCCCCGTTGTTACCTATATTGGTGTCGACTTCGGCGGCATGCTTTCGGGCGCCATCCTGACCGAGACGGTCTTTAACTGGCCCGGCATCGGCTTCGAGGTCTACCGCGCCATTAGCATGCGCGACTGGCCCATCGTTATGGGCGGCGTTACGCTCATTGTTGTCGTCGTTATGGTGATCAACCTGCTCGTCGACATTAGCTATGCATTCCTCGACCCGCGCATCCGCCTTGGCGGTCCGTCGGATAAGGCCTAAGGGAGGTACGTCTCATGCAGGAAACTGATTCTCAGTCTCAGGAGCAGGCTACCGCCACCAAGGCCGCATCTGCTCCCGCCAAGTCCCGCACGCTGTGGGGCGACGCTTTTAAGCGTCTTCGTAAGAACAAGCTCGCCGTTATCGGTGTCTGCTGGATCATCATCGTTGTTGTGGTCGCCCTGACCGCCGATCTGTGGGCTAAGCCCTGGCTCGGCTCTCCTACGGCTTCTGACTCGACCACCATGGCCGAGACTTCGCTGCTGGCTCCGTGTGCCGAGCACCCGTTTGGCACCGACTCTCTTGGTCGTGACATTCTCGTCCGTGTTATCTACGGTGCACGCGTTTCGCTTTCCGTCGGTATTATGGCAACCGCCATCTCTACGGTGATCGGTCTGGTCATGGGCGCCCTGGCCGGTTTCTATGGCGGCATCTGGGATACGATCATCATGCGCTGTGCGGACATCTTCCTGGCGTTCCCGTACGTGCTGTTCGTTGTTGCCATGATTGCCGTTATCGGTCGTGGTCTTCAGAATGTCTTTATCGCCATCGGCATTCTCGGCTGGCCCTCGATTGCCCGTGTCTTCCGATCTGCGATCCTAACGGTCAAAGAGAACGATTATGTTGACGCCGCTCGCGCTATGGGTGCATCCGATGCGCGTATCGTTATGCGCCATATCTTCCCGAACTCCGTTGCTTCTATCGTGGTCTATGCGACCATGAACATTGGTGGCGCTATTCTGACCGAGTCTGCCCTGTCCTTCCTCGGCATGGGCGTTATCCCGCCTACGCCTTCGTGGGGCTCCATGATTCAGGACGGTCAGCAGTATCTTCTGACTGCTCCCTGGATGATGATCATGCCCGGTCTGGCAATTCTCTCGACGGTGCTCGCCTTCACCCTGCTGGGTGACGGTCTGCGCGACGCCCTCGACGTCAAGATGAAGGACGCATAAGGATGAAGAAGAACAAGAACTATGTGGACCTGAAGGACCAGCCGGTTCCCGAGGGCCAGCATCTGCTCGAGGTCGATGACCTTAAGATGTATTTCCACACCGAGGATGGCGTCGTTCGCGCTGTCGATGGCGTGTCCTACACGCTCGATCGCGGCGAGACCCTGGGCGTCGTCGGTGAGTCCGGCTCCGGTAAGTCCGTGACCGCCATGACCATCATGGGTCTTATCTCGATGCCTCCGGGAAAGATCGAGGGCGGCGACGTTCGCTATCGCGGTCGTTCTATCCTCGAGATGACCGAGGAAGAGATGCAGCACATTCGTGGTAACGACATCGCGATGATCTTCCAGGATCCTATGACCTCCTTGAACCCGGTCTATAAGATCGGCAAGCAGGTGGGCGAGGGTCTTCGTCTGCACCGTGGCTACTCCAAGCAGGAGGCGCTCAAGCGCGCCACCGAGCTTTTGGACCTCGTTGGTATTCCCGAGCCCGAGAAGCGCGTCAATGAGTATCCGCACCAGTTCTCGGGCGGTATGCGTCAGCGCGTCATGATTGCTATGGCTCTTGCCTGCGATCCCGATATTCTGATTGCCGACGAGCCCACTACTGCCCTGGACGTTACCATTCAGGCTCAGATTATTGAGCTTATGCAGGAGATGCAGGAGAAGAACGGCAACGCCATCATCATGATTACCCATGACCTGGGTGTCGTCGCCGATATGGCCGACAAGATCATGGTTATGTACGCCGGCCGTCCCGTCGAGTTCGGTACTGCTGAGGAAATCTTCTACGAGAGCCGTCACCCCTATACCTGGGGTCTGATCCGCTCCATCCCGGAGCAGGCTATCGATGAGAAGAAACCGCTTACGCCGATTCACGGCAACCCGCCTTCGCTCATGAACCTGCCCGAGGGCTGCGTCTTCTCTCCTCGCTGCCCCTATGCGACGGACAAGTGCCGCAAGCAGCGCCCCGAGCGCGTTGTCACCGAGTCTGGTCATTACTCTGCGTGCCACTACTCTGGTGACCCCGAGTTCCTCAAGAACGCTCCTGAGACGTCCCGTACGCGTAAGGATTCCAAGAAGGGAGGCGAGGCGTAAATGGCAGATAAGAACGAGCGTACTCCGCTGCTGAAGGTTGAGCACCTCTCTAAGGAGTTTCCCGCTGAGTCCGGCATGTTCGCCAAGCGCTTCTCCAAGCGTGTCGTCTCTGCTGTGAATGACATTTCGTTCGAGATTTATCCGGGCGAGACCTTTGGCCTGGTCGGCGAGTCTGGTTGCGGTAAGTCCACCACGGGCCGCACCATCATGCGTCTGACCAAGCCGACGGCAGGTAAGGTGTTCTTCCAGGGCAAAGATGTTGCCGAGATGAGCAAGCACGAGATCAAGGATATGCGTCGCGAGATGCAGTTTATCTTCCAGGATCCCTATGCTTCGCTGAACCCTCGTATGACGATTGGTGAGATCGTCTCCGAGCCCATGACCATTCATGGTGTGGGCACCAAGGAAGAGCGTATCGAGCGTGTCCGCGAGCTGCTGGATGTCGTCGGTCTGAACCCCGAGCACATCAACCGCTATCCGCACGAGTTCTCGGGCGGCCAGCGTCAGCGTGTCGGCATCGCCCGCGCTTTTGCGCTGAAGCCCAAGCTGATTATCTGTGACGAGCCGGTATCCGCTTTGGATGTTTCCATTCAGGCCCAGGTTCTGAACCTGCTTAAGGAACTGCAGGACAAGTTTGGTACGGCGTATCTCTTTATCGCCCACGACCTGTCCGTCGTGCAGCACATCTCCGATCGCGTTGCCGTTATGTATCTGGGTAAGATGGTCGAGGTTTCGGATTGGAAGACGCTCTATAGCGAGCCTCACCATCCGTACACGCAGTCGCTGCTGTCTGCCGTGCCGGTGCCCGATCCGGATATCCAGAAGACCCGTAAACGCATCATCCTCGCTGGCGACCCGCCGTCGCCGCTGGATCCGCCGACCGGCTGCCGTTTCCACACGCGCTGCCCGATCGCGCAGGGCATCTGCTCCGAGAAGCTTCCCGAGTTTAAGGAAGTCGCACCGGGCCATTGCTGCGCCTGCCACTTCGCCGAGCCGTTCCCGATCAAGGAATCGCACATCGACCTGTAGTCGGTTGTTCTCGTCCGGGCCCGCCTGGTGTTACTTTTCAGAACGTCCTCGGACATGTCGGAAGCCCCGCTGCGCGCTACGCGCTGCGGGGCTTCCTCCGTCCTGCGGAATGTTCTGAAAAGCAACACCAGGGCGGGCCCTGCGTTAACGCGGCAGAGGGGAGTGAGATTCCTTGATCGCTCACTTAATCTAATAGGAAAGTTAGTGAGGCCGGAGCTTTGGCTCCGGCCTCCCCATATAAGGGCTCGGCTTTGCCGAGCCACCAAATTTGCATCAGCCCCAGAACATGTTTGAGAACTGTGCCTGGAGTATGTGTTGGTAGGCCCCGAATCGGTGTTGCCTCCCGGCGCATTCCGCAGGGGGAGCGATATTTTGCAGCACGAAGTGCGTAGCAAAATATCGCACATGCCCGAGGACGCGCCGGGAGGCAACACCGATTCGGGGCCGGGCATACGGATCTACCTGCACATTTACAAATTCGGGTTGATTTCCGATCTCAGCCGAACACATTGAGCAAATAGGCCATTCCCGCACCTAGCCGAACGCCCCCGCGGCCCTCCCGGGGCCCGGGGGCGCCGTTTTCCCAGTTGAAGGAACGGTGGAGATGTGTTTCGATGGGTCCGGTGGCCATGC
>UQZI01000019.1 GCA_900545555.1 uncultured Collinsella sp. | reverse complement strand
AACCGCGAGCTGGTGGTGCGCGCGGCACGCATTCGCGGGGCGGCCGGTCCGCTCACGGCTGTGGACGCGACGGCCGGGATGGGGGAGGACTCGCTGCTTTTGGCTGCAGCGGGCTTCTCGGTGACGCTCTTCGAGCGCGACCCCGTGATCTGCGCGCTTCTGGGCGACGCCCTGGCACGTGCGGCGGCGGACCCGGCGCTGGCGGAGGCGGTCTCACGCATGGAGCTTCGCGGCGAGGACTCCGTGCCGGCGCTTCCCGCGCTGGGCTTCTCGCCTGACGTGGTCCTTCTCGACCCCATGTTTCCCGAGCGCACCAAGAGCGCGGCGGTGAAAAAGAAGTTTCAGCTCTTGCACCATCTGGAGCAGCCGTGCGCCGACGAGGAGACGCTGGTCGAAGCTGCGCTTGCGGTGCACCCGCGCAAGGTCGTTATCAAGCGACCGGTGAAGGGGCCGCTGCTTGCCGGCGTTAAGCCGAGCTATCAGCTTGCGGGCAAGGCCGTTCGTTACGATGTTTTGGTGCCGCCGCGCCCGTAGCTTGCGTGCGATGGCCGGCGCTTCGCCAGCGCCGTGCCGATGCGGGGGTCTATTTCCAAGGGTGCGACGTCAGGTGCCAGCCGCCGCAGTATTCGCATTTGTAGCAGGACAGGCCGCGCCGTCCGCGGTTTTCGCAGTCGGCCATAACGGCCTCTGCCTCGGCGCGCGTGTCGTAACGGTTTTTGCGTTCGCACGACTTGTAGCGCCAGGCTTCATCGCGCTCGGCGTCTAGTGCGTCGCGGCGCTCGTCCTCGCGCGCAAACAGGTCGCCCATATCGCCGCCGGTGGCAGCGCCCAAAAACTCGCTTTTGGCTTTTGACCAGGCGGCTCGCTTTTTGCTCCCCATCTGCTTCGCGCTCCTCTCCAAACGTTGGTATCATTGCTCAATCAAAGTGATACCAATAAACGTGAGGTCGCCGCGTGATGATCAGAAAAACCCTCGATACCGACATTCCCGCCGTCATGGCTATCTATGACGCGGCCCGCGCCTTTATGCGCGCGCATGGCAACGCCACGCAGTGGCCCGAGGGCACGCCTTCGGCCGAGCAGCTGGCTGCCGATATCGCCGCCGGTGGCAGCTATGTGTGCGAAGTCGACGGTCGCGTGGTGGCGACGTTTGCCTTTTTGCCGGGCCCGGACGAGTGCTACGACGTCATCGAGGACGGCCAGTGGCGTAGCGACACTCCGTACGCCGTACTGCACCGCGTGGCGTCCGACGGCACCGTGCACGGTATCGCGGCTGCGATGTTTGCCTTTGCCAAGGAGCGCGCCGACCATCTGCGTATCGATACGCACGCGGACAACCTGCCCATGCAGGGCGCGAGCATGAAGGCGGGGTTCGAGCGCGCCGGCGTCGTGTATGTGTCGGACGGCACGCCGCGCGTCGCGTTCGATTGGCTGCGCGAGGCATAAGAGCGGGGACGCGTATCAACAATCCATGTACATGAAAATGGCCCCGGGTGGGGCCATTTTTGGTCGCTGCGCTGTTAGGGGAGGTGCCGGCTTTCGCAAGGCGCGAACCTACGAAAATCGCCGCGCGGCAACGCAGGGCGATGAGCTCGGTCGGGGGATAGGGCCCGCTTCGCCCGCCGGCTCGTAAATTGTATCATCCAGTGTGGAACGAGAATGCCTGTCGCCGTGCGCGACGGGCTTGCAATAAGAGGAGAGCCATGTCGAAGCAAGCGGTCGTTGGAATCTTGGCGCATGTCGATGCCGGCAAGACTACGCTGGCCGAGGCCATGCTGTTCAACGCAGGTCGCATTCGCAAGCGCGGCCGTGTGGACGACGGCGACTCGCACCTGGATACCAACGCTATCGAACGCGAGCGCGGCATCACGATTTTCTCGTCGCAGGCCGTGCTCGACCACGGAGATGCCAACGTCATGCTCGTGGATGCACCGGGGCATGTCGATTTTTCTGCCGAGGCGGAGCGCACGTTGCGCGCGCTCGACTACGCGATTTTGGTTGTGGGCGCCAACGATGGCGTGCAGGGACACACCGAAACCCTGTGGCGCCTGCTTGCGCGCTATGACATCCCGACGTTCGTCTTTATCAACAAAATTGATTTGGAGCATCCCGGCCGCGATGTTTTACTGGCACAACTTGGGCAGCGCCTTTCCGAGGGCTGCCTAGATGCCAGCGAACTACTGGCGGGTGGTGCCGTTCAGGAGGACGCTGCTGCGTTGGACGAGGCGGCGCTCGATGAGTTTCTTGAGACGGGCGAGCTTTCTGTTGCAACGCTGTCGCGCATGGTTGCCGAGCGCAAGCTCTTTCCCTGCTTTGCCGGCTCGGCGCTCAAGGACCAAGGCGTTGACGAGCTGCTGGATGGCATATGCGCGCTGATGCGTGAACAGGCGTGGCTCCCGGAGTTTGCTGCGCGCGTCTATCGTGTCAGCCGCGGGGATCGTGGCGAGCGCTTGGCTTGGGTTAAAGTGACCGGCGGCACGCTGCATGCCAAACAGATGATTGACGGACGTTCCGGTGCCGAGGCATGGGAGCAGAAGGTCGATCAGGTACGCATCTATAACGGCGAGAAGTATGAGCTTGCCCAGGAAGTTGCCGCTGGCGGCATCTGCGCCGTGACGGGCCTCGCACACGTTCGCCCGGGTGATGCCCTGGGCGCGGAGCCCGCGGGCGATGCACCTGTCATTGCGCCGGTCCTCACCTATACGGTGCTACCGGGCGAACACGATGTCCATGCGGTGTTTAAAGCGCTGACCGAGTTGGCGGACGAAGACCCCATGCTCGGCGTAAGCTGGAATACGCATCTTGAGCAGATTCACTTGCAGTTGATGGGAGCCGTGCAGCTCGAGGTCGTGCAGCGGGTGTTGGCCGATCGCTTTGGCCTTACGATTGAGTTTGAGTCCGGCGGCATTCTCTATAAGGAGACGATCTCGCAGCCGGTCGAGGGCGTGGGCCACTTTGAGCCACTGCGCCATTACGCCGAGGTGCACCTGCGCCTTGAGCCGCTGCCGGCGGGCTCAGGCGTGCAATTTGGTACCGCTACCTCGACTGACGAGCTCGATCTGAACTGGCAGCGCCTGGCGCTCACCAACGCCATGGAGCGCGATCACCTGGGCGTGTTGACCGGCTCGCCCATCACCGATGTGCGCATCACGCTTACGGGTGGCCGTGCACATGCCAAACACACCGAGGGCGGTGATTTTCGTCAGGCCACGTACCGCGCGATTCGTCAGGGTTTGATGCGGGCACGCGAGGCGGGTGCGGCGGTGCTGTTGGAGCCGTGGTACCACTTTGAGCTCGAGGTGCCGGGGGAGTGCGTGGGCCGGGCGCTCTCGGATGCCACGCGCATGAGTGCCGAGTACGAGCCGCCGACGATGGCGGGAGACCGGGCGAAGCTTGTGGGTCGCGTGCCGGTATCCGAGGTGCAGGATTACGCGCTGGAGGTGGCTGCCTACACGAGCGGCCGCGGGCATTTGTACCTTGAGTTCGCCGGTTATGCGGCTTGCCATGATGCCGAGCGCGTCATCGAGGCGGCCGCCTATGAGCCCGAGGCCGATCTGCCCAACACGCCCGATTCGGTCTTTTGCGCCCACGGCGCCGGCTATACGGTCAAATGGTACGACGTGCCCGCCGCGGCACACGTAAAGATCGATCCCGCCACCTTCCGCCCCTATCGCCCCGCCGACGCCGAGTTTTTCGGCCACATGTGACAAAGGGACAGTCCCTTTGTCGCATTCAGTTGGTGTAACTCGGTATAAGTTGGTATAACTATTACCAGCCTTTGCCAATTCGAGGAGGCCGACATGAATCCAAATCCCTTTAAGCCAACGGCTGGTAAGCGGCCTCCGCTACTCATCGGTCGCGAGTCGGTCATCGAAGATTTTGAGGAAGGGCTCGATAACGGCGCCGGGGCGCCGGGCAGGCTCATGCTCATTACAGGAAACCGCGGCTGTGGCAAAACAGTTCTCCTGCGGGAGCTGCAACGTCTGGCCAGTGAGCGCGGATGGGCGGTTGTCTCCGATTCCGCTTCGCTTGGTTTATGCGACCGCTTGGCCGACGCACTCCGCTCGAATAAGCCCGTTGTGACGTCAATGGAGTTTGGCCCATCGTTTGGACGGATGTCGGTTGAGGCGGCGCGGGCAAAAGGCGAGACGTTGCGAGGGCTGGTCAACGAACGTCTCAAGAAACTCGGTCCAGGTAAGGGCATCCTGTTTGCGATTGACGAGGCTCAATCGGCGTCTATTGAGGAGCTGGCGGCCCTTGCCGTTCTTTATCAGCAGGTGCTGGGAGATCAGGATGCTACGGGCTTGCCCGATGGCGACCAGCGTGGTCTTGCGCTGGTCTTTGCCGGCTTGCCCAGCATGGTTGACGATCTGCTCGAAGAGCCGAGCGTGACGTTTTTGCGACGTGCCCAGCAGCGTACGTTGGGGACGATTTCTTTGCCCAAGGTGCGCGATTCGTATATCCAGACGGTCGAGTGTGCCGGTCTTTGCGTTGATGCGGGAACGGCGGACCTTGCAGCGCACAAGAGCATGGGGCATCCCTATATGGTTCAGCTGGTGGGATATTACATGTGGCGGTCTGCTGTCCGGCGTGGCTCGCAAGTCATTGAAAGGCGCGATGTCGAGGATGGCCATGCGGATGCCGTCTCCGAGTTCTACGAAGCGGTTGACGCGCCTCTGTATTACGGACTGCGCACCCCACAGCGTCTCTTTATCGAGGCCATGGCGGTTGACGAGGACAAGCCGACGCGCATGGCGGATATCATTGAGCGCTGCGACCGTACCCAGAGCTGGGCGAGTAAATATCGCGCAAGCCTGATTCGCGAGCGCGTCATCGAGGCTGCCGGATACGGTCTCGTCCGGTTTACCGTGCCCATGCTGAGCAAGTACATTCGCGATTGCGTTTTAATGTGACAAAGGGACTGTCCCTTTGTCACATTCGATCAACAGGAAGGGGAGCGATGGCGGTGTCGCAACAACCAAGCGCTATCGAGGTGCGTGGCGCGCGTGTCCATAACCTTAAGGACATCGATATCGATATTCCGCTGGGAAAGCTGGTGGGTATTGCCGGCGTGTCGGGCTCGGGCAAGAGCTCGCTGGCGCTGGGTGTTTTGTATGCCGAGGGCTCGCGCCGTTACCTGGAGGCGCTCAGCACCTATACCCGCCGTCGCCTGACGCAGGCAGAGCACGCTCAGGTGGATGAGGTGCTGCACGTGCCGGCGGCACTCGCATTGCATCAGCGCCCCAGTGTACCGGGCGTGCGCTCGACTTTTGGCACCATGACCGAGCTCAACAACAGTCTGCGTCTGCTCTTTAGCCGCTGCGCCCATCACGTGTGCCCGCATTGCGGGGCGCGTGTGGAGCCGAGCCTTAACGTGGCCGCGGGCCTGTCGCTCGCGTGCCCCGCATGCGGCCGCGAGTTCTATGCGCCGGGGGCCGAGGACCTTGCCTTTAACAGTGGCGGCGCGTGTCCTACCTGCGGAGGCACCGGCGTCATGCGCGAGGTGGACGAGGCGAGCCTGGTGCCCGACGAGTCAAAGACCATCAACGAGGGCGCGGTGCTTCCCTGGGGCACGCTCATGTGGGATCTGATGAAGCAGGTGGCTGGCGAGATGGGTGTGCGCACCGACGTGCCGTTTAACCAGCTCACGCCTGTCGAGCGCGATATCGTGTTTCATGGTCCGGCGGTTAAGAAACACATTCTCTACGTTCCCAAAAACGGCGAGGGCGCCACGCCGCTCGACTTTACCTATTACAACGCCGTCTATACCGTTGAGAATGCGCTCGCCAAGGTTAAGGACGATAAGGGACTTAAGCGCGTAGCTCGCTTTTTGCGCGAGGGCCCGTGCCGCGATTGCGGCGGCACGCGTCTCTCCGAGGCTGCGCGCCAGCCCCAGGTGCGTGGTATCAATCTGGCACAGGCGGCGGCCATGACGCTGGGCGAGGCGATTGAGTGGGTGCGCGAGGTGCCTTCATCCTTGCCGACCGAGATGCGGCCCATGGCGACGGACATCTGCGATTCGTTTTTGAGCACGGCGCGTCGCCTGGTCGACCTGGGGCTCGATTACCTTTCGCTCGACCGCGCCGGTGCCACGCTGTCTACGGGTGAGCGCCAGCGCGTGCAGCTTGCCCGCGTGGTGCGCAACCGATCGACGGGTGTGCTCTATGTGCTGGACGAGCCCTCGATCGGTTTGCATCCTGCCAATGTCGACGGTCTGGTAGGCGTGATGCGCGATCTGGTGGATGACGGCAACACTGTGGTTGTTGTTGACCACGATGCGCGCGTTCTAGCGGAAGCTGACTATCTGGTCGAGATGGGCCCCGTTGCCGGAGCAGGCGGTGGTAATGTGATTGCTGCAGGTACGGTGGACGAGGTCGAACAATCGCAGGGCAGCCGCATCGCCCCGTTCTTGCGCTCGGACCCCAAGCGTCTGCGCCCGCAGGTGGCTGACGACGAACTGTTCGACCACGGTCATATCCGCATGGCGACCGATGCCATGCATACCGTCAAATCGCTCGAAGTCGATATTCCGCGCGGCCGTCTTGTCGCGGTGACGGGCGTTTCGGGTTCGGGCAAGACGACGCTGGTGCTCGAGACGCTCATTCCGGCACTCAAGGCGCAGGCGGCCGGCGAGCGCCTGCCCAGGCACGTGCGCTGGGTCGATGCCGAGGGCATCGCGCGCGCCAACCTGATTGACGCCACGCCCATCGGCGCCAACGTGCGCTCGACGGTAGCGACCTATGCCGACATCCACGATGAGCTGCGCCGCGCCTTCGCCCGTACGTCCGAGGCCAAGGCAGCCGGCTACAAGGCGGGCGCATTTAGCTACAACACCGGCGCCTTGCGCTGCCCTACGTGCGATGGCACGGGTTCGATATCGCTCGACGTGCAGTTTTTGCCCGATGTCGAGATCGTCTGTCCCGCATGTCGTGGTTCGCGTTATGCAGACGCGGCTTCGCATATCCATCGCGAGGGCAAGGACGGCAGCCTGCTCACGTTGCCGCAGCTTATGGACATGAGTGTGGACGAGGCCCTCGACACTACGGTGGGACTCAAGAAAGTCCAGACGCGCCTGCAGACCCTGCACGACCTGGGCTTGGGCTACCTGACGCTCGGCGAGCCCACGCCGGCGCTTTCGGGCGGCGAGGCGCAGCGTCTTAAGCTTGCGAGCGAGATGGGCCGCGTGCAGGACAATGCCGTATTCGTGTTCGACGAGCCCACCATCGGCCTGCATCCGCTCGATGTTCAGGTGTTACTGAGCGTGTTTGACGGCCTCGTTGCCAAGGGCGCCACGGTTATCGTGATCGAACACGACCTCGACCTTATCCGTAACGCCGATTACGTGATTGACATGGGCCCGGGCGGCGGCGACGCGGGCGGGCAAATCGTCTGCGCCGGCACGCCGGGCGACATCGTGGCGTGCTCCACAAGCATCACTGGCCGCTACCTATAACCGAATGTGACAAAGGGACCGTCTCTTTGTCACATTCCCGGAAAGCCTGTTTGGCGCAGAGCCTCGTAGAGGACGATGGCGGCGCTGTTGGAGAGGTTGAGGGCGCTGATGCGGTAGTCGTTCGGATCGACGAAGTTGCCGCAGATATCCTGCTGAAGGATGGCCTCGTGGCTGCCCTCGATATGCCCGAGCGATTCCTCGTGGGCTTCCCAGGCCTCGGCGTTGTCGAGCGAGTCGCAATCGCGCAGCATGGGAATGCGCTCGCAGCGCTCAGGCGCCGCAGCGAGCACCTCTTCGGGAATCCCCGAGCTCTCGCTGCCAAAGACCAAAAAGTCACCGTCGCGGTAGGTACTTTGCGCATAGGTGCGGCGCGCCTTTTTGGTCAGCAGATGCAGGCGTTCGTCGGCGGGGGAGAGGCCGTTGCGCGCAAGGAAATCCTCCCAGCCGGCATAGGTCGTCACGTCCAAGTTTTGCCAGTAGCCCAGGCCGGCGCGACGCACCGTCTTGTCGTCGAGCGAAAACCCCAGCGGCTCCACCAGATGCAGGCGGGCGCCGGTAACCACGCAGGTGCGGCCGATATTGCCCGTATTGGCCGGAATCTCGGGCGCGTACAGCACGATATTGAACATGAATCTCCTTGGCATAGAACGAAAAACCACCACGAAGGGGACAGGCACCTTCGTGGTGGTTTTGGCGGTTACGTGGGCGGAAAAAATGCCCGCTTCGATAAACCTAGGCGCGGTGCCAGTCGGTCAGGCAGGCATCGAGGTCGGCGATGAGCGCATCCTTGTCCATGTGACGGCCGATGATGCACAGGCTCGTCATGCGGTCGCCCGTCTCGTCGTCCCAAATCTGCATGATCTCGGGGTTCTCGTCGATGATCTTCTGCTTCTCGCCCTCGGGCGCGGAGTCAACGAACAGACCGTTCTCCATCAGGCGCATCTGGTGGCCAGCCTGCTCGAACATGTAGCACATGTCCGGATCGCCGGTCTGCCACAGCGGACCCTTGACGCGGATGACCTCGTCAGGCCACTCCTGCTCAACAAAATCGGTGAACTTCTGCAGGTCAAACGGTTTGCGGCGCGAGTACACAAAGGTCTCGATGTCGTACTCGAGCACCTCGGGGTCGTCGTGCTCCTCGGGATGCTCCATGGCCTCGATCCAGGCGGCGGAGTTGTAGGCGCGCATAAAGTCGAAGCGGTCGGTGTCGAGCAGCTCCTCCATGGGGACCTCGCCGTTTTGGGCCTCGACAATCACGGCGTCCTTCTGCAGGCTGCGCACGATGGCCTTGAGCTCGGCAATCTGCTCAGGCGTGACGGTATCGGTCTTGTTGAGGATCAGCGTGGAGCAAAACTCGATTTGCTGAATAAGCAGGCTCTCGATGTCGTCCTCGTCGATATCCTCGGCCAGGAGGTCGCGACCGCCGTTGAACTCGTCGTACATGCGGGCGCAGTCGACCACGGCCACGATGTTGTCGAGCGCGAGCTTGGGCTCGCCGCCCACCTTGGCCTCGTCGCAGAAGCTCGAGATGGTGTAGGCGATGGGGATGGGCTCGCAAATGCCCGAGGCCTCGATGATGATGTAGTCGAACTTGCCCGAATCGGCGATGTCCTGCAGCTGGTTGGCCAGGTCGTCCGAAAGCGTGCAGCAGATGCAGCCGTTGGTGAGCGGGATAAGGTCGTCGGTCTCGGAAAGGCCGCCGTCAGCGATGAGGCTGGCGTCGACGTTGATCTCGCCGATATCGTTGACGATCACGGCGGCGCGGATGCCGCCGTCGTTTGCGAGGATGTGGTTGAGCAACGTGGTCTTGCCGGCACCGAGGTATCCGGTAAGCATGATGATCTTCACGGGTTTGTTGGGCATGTGCCCTCCTTTGTTAGACATGGCTTACAGTTGAATCTTATGCCAAACGCCTGCTCTTATACCCACGCGCCGACAAATAACACAGGCTACTCCCAGGCTCCCCATACGTCGGGACAATAGCCGACGGTGGCCTTCTTGCCGTTGCGCACGATGGGCTCGGCCAGAACCTGCTGATTCTCGAGCAGCTTATCAAAACGCTGGCTGGGGGTGAGGTGCTGGATGAGTGCGAGCGTCTCCTCGTCCTTGGCTTTGGGGTTGAGCAGCTTGTCGATGCCGCCAACCGCCTGCATCACGCTCGTGAGCTCGCCCTTGCTCATCTCCTTTTCCTTAAGGTCGATAAACTGCACCTTAATGCGGCGCTCCTTAAAATAACGCTGGGCCTTCTTGGTATCGAAGGACTTTTTGGTACCGAAGATCTGCACGTTCATTGTTTGGTTCCGCCGTTCTACCTGATGAAGTTGGTCCTAGCGCGATCGGCCTGGGGAGCTTCGATGCCGGCGGCCTTTCCCGCCTCGATGCAACGCAGTAGCCAGGCCATGTTTTTGCCGATGTTTCGCATGGTGGCAAGGCCTTCGGCGTCTTGGGCGGCCTCGCCCGGCATGGCACCGAAGACGTTGTTCCAGTAGGTGGATGCTACCACGGGCATCTGGTTGATGGTGAAGTACTTGTTGAGCACGTCGAAGGTGGTCGACGTGCCGCCGCGACGGGCAACGGCGACAGCGGCGCCCGGCTTGTGCGCAAAGGCCTTGCTGCCAGCATAGAATGCACGGTCGAGGGCAGAGAGGATGCGTCCGCTGGGATGCGCGTAGTAGACGGGCGAACCAAAGACAAAGCCGTCTGCCTGCTCGGCAGCGGCAATCAGCTCGTTGACTACATCGTCGTCAAAGGTACAGCGGCAATCGAGCTTGCCGCACTGGCCGCAACCGATGCAATCGCGAATGGGCTTAGCGCCTAGCTGAAACACCTCGGTATCGATACCCTCGGCGTTGAGCTGCTCGGCGACCTCGGCGAGTGCGCGGGCGGTGTTGCCGTTTGCCTTGGGGCTGCCATTGACCAAAAGAACCTTCATCACTAACTCCCTCTGCTGTCGGTGACTTCTGCGGAGGATTATCGCACGAGCGGGCAGATGGCGTGGGGCACGATTCCAGCCCCGAGGGCCCACGGCAGGCACGCTCACCAGGTACGAGCGGGATACGGTCCAGAGGATGTTGGAGTGCGGGGCCTCGTGCGAGCAGATTGTAAGGGGTCTGGGCAGGTCGCATTCGATGGCGAACTCTGAGGTCTTAGAAGGCGGGCTGCTGTGCGGCTATGGTTTATACTAAGGCGGTTGCTATCGAGTAATTCATACTTGGTTTGATTCGATTGTGAATGCGTAACTAGGATGGAAAGCAAAGGAAACTCTATGGAAACAGAGGATGCTGTTTGCTTGATGACTTCGATTGCCTTGATTGTCCTTTCAATCCAATACCGAAGAGGAAGATGGCTCTGCTCAATTGCTGGATATGATGTCACAAAAAGGGAGAGCGAGATTGATATACGCCCTTACGCAAAGCTGATTTCTTCTGTGACGTTATGGATGGGGCTGCTGTTTTTCTTGTGGGCGGTAGAGGGCTGGGTACGTGATTGGAATACCAGCGTTTTTGAAGTTTTGGTTCTACTTCTGTTCAGCTTGGCTTCTTTGTCGTTCGTGCGGCTCGTTAGGTTTGTGTTTATGAGGCGATAGCCAGCGGAAGTGGCTGGACGACAAAATGGACCAATGCAGCCAATTGTCAATAGAATTTGATAGGCTTGGCTTAACAGATTTGCTCGAGGGCATATCCGTGGCGGGGGATAGGTTCTATCTTGTTGAGCACTTATTTGCATCAGGCAAAGTAAACCAAGAGTATCGAAACGGTGCCCCCGGGCCCCGGGAGGGACTGCGGGGACGTTCGGCTAACTGCGGGTACGACCTATTTGCCCAATGTGTTCGGTTGAGATCGGAAATTAACCATCATGCGCCCCATAACGCTAGTCCAGCTTGGTGCCCGGTACCTGCGGCGCCTCTTTAATCAGCGCATTAAGTTCGTTCAAAATGGAAACGGGCTGTCGGTCGACGGCGTCCAGATGAAGCGTCGCCACGCGAAGGGGCGGCTGATATTCAAATGAGCCAAGGAGCACGGGCGATCCCAAGAACCGTTCGATTTCGTCTGCAACCGCGTCGGTCTCTTCGGGATCAAGCTCGTCAAAGAGCGCCACGAACATCGGTCCGGTCGAGCGGAACAGACGACCCTTGCCGCGCGAGCAATCCATGAGGCAGGCGGCGCTTTCTGCCAAAACGCGGTCGCCTGCATCAAAGCCAAAGCGGGCATTGACCTGTGCGATTTCGTCGATTTTAATGGCGATCAAGCCCGCGTTTCGTGCCACGCGACGCATCTCGCCAATGGCGTTGACCAGGGCGTGGATATCGCCCAGACCGGTCACGGAATCGGTCGTATCTGCCAAGCTTCGGTTGGTGACAATGCCCACATACATGTTGGGCTCGGTATCGGTGCCGTCCAGGCGGTAACCCGTGCAGTCGCAAAGCGCGTATTTTCCGGCGGTATTCATGACGCGATACTGCATGCAGTGGAAGTGCCACGTGCCGTTTACCACCATATCGAGCTCGGCACGTACGTTGTCGCGGTCCTCGGGGTGAACACGGGCAAGCCATATATCGAGCGAGTTGTAGGGATGCTGGGAAGGTAGGTCAAAATCGCGCACGGCATTAACCGACCATTGCGATTCGCCGGTGTCGAGGTTAATGATGAACGGATAGCGTGTCTCGGAGCTCATGGAGATCGCTTGGAACACTCGGTCGTTGCAGGGGGGGGGTTGTTCGGTGACCGGGCGTTGCGGCGCATCGCCTTCTTCCGGTTGTTGCACACGGTACATGAGCTTGTAGCGATACATTTTGCGGTCGGCGTCCTTTGTCATCTGGCGACGCGTATCGCCTGCAAGCGGGTCGACGCGCGAGCAGCCAAAACTAAAGCTGGCGATCATGGGCGCCTTGCCGTCCGATGTTGCCTCGATAAGATTGGCACGCGTCCGCTCCAGGCGCTGCTCGAGCTCGGCTTCGTCTGTCGTGGGGGATATAAGTACAAATTCGTCTCCACCGATACGGAACAGCAGCTCATCGTGCTCCATGGTCTCGGTGAGTGCGCGGCAGATGCTCAGAATGTAGCGATTGCCCTCGGCGTGGCCAAACTTATCGTTGCAATGCTTGAGGCGATCGATGTCAATATAGGCACAGGTGAAGGGGGTGCCTTTGCGCCAGAGCTGATCGACATGGCGGTCGAGCCCGCCACGGTTGCCAAGATTGGTGAGCGAGTCGATATAGGCGCCGTGCTCAAGCAGCTCGCGTTCTTGTTGCAGGATGGCGAGCGTTTTCTGCAGTTGCTCACCAATGGCACGCAACTCCGGGGGCAGCGCGGCAACATCGAGCTCGGTGGTTGAGGCCCCGTTCGCAAGTCGCTGAAGATGAGCGATGATTGATTGCTCGCCCAGGCGATACGACTTGTTCATGATGGATGACCTCCTTGGATGGAACAATGGTTTGTATCTTACTCCCAATTCGGTTTAGATTGGGGTATTAGTTAGCTCATGGGAACAAACGCTCCCTCGACGGTGGCGTTTGCGCACGAGCGTATTAGTTGCTGTCGCCACCGTCGAGCAGTGCCTCAAAATCCTCCGCCTGCATGGGACGGTAGTAGAGGAAGCCCTGAGCGTAGCGGGCGCCCATTTGGCGTAGCATGTTTGCCTGCTCATTTGTCTCGATGCCTTCGACCACAACGGGCAGATGGAGCGACTGCGCCATCTCGAGCATTGATGAAATGATTTGCACGCTGCGGCCTTGATCGCCGTCGACGGGCACAAACGTGCGGTCGAGCTTGATGACGTCGACGTTGACGTTCTTGAGCATCGCGAGCGTGGACTGGCCGGTGCCAAAATCGTCCATGTAGGTCGAGAAGCCGCGGTTGTGCAGGTCGGCCGTCAGCTTATCCACAGCTTCGGACTCTCCCGTATAAGCCGTCTCGGTGATCTCGATGCGCATGAGCTCGGGCGGCAGATTGTATTGGTCGGCGAGCGCTCCCATATGTTCGGCAACGTCGCAGGCAAGGATATCCACGCGCGACACGTTGAGCGAGATCGGAACCACGCGAAGCCCTCGATCGATGCGCCCGCGCAGCCACGAGGCAACGCCCTGCCAAACGTATTTGTCGAGCGTCACCACAAAACCACTTTCCTCGAGAGCGGGGATAAAGGTGACGGGTGAAATGAGGGAGCCATCCTTGTCAATCCAGCGCGTGAGCGCCTCGGCGCCAATAATCTCGCCGGTTTCCATGTCGACCTGGGGCTGCAAGTAGTAGGTGATGCGGCCGTTTGAGAGCGCGTACTGGAATTCGGTCAGCGTGCGGTGGAACGAGACTTCGCGCTCATACTCCTCGGGGCGGAAAATGGCAATGCGCTCCTTAAAGTCGTTTTTTGCGCGTCGATTGGTAAACATGGCCTTGGCCTGTGCATCGATGGTGATTTCCTCGTTGGAGTCGATAGGGCAAACGCCCATGGACGGCCAGAAGCCTACGCCGTCATCGTGCTTGGCCACGGTCTCGCGAATGCGACTATAGATTTGATGGACGGTGTCGTGCTCAAAGGGGATGAGTATGCAAAAGTCGTCTTGGCCCCAGTACCCTGCGACGCCCATGTCGGCATTCTCGATGTCTTTGAGGACTGTACCTACGTCGGCGAGCACGCGGTCGCCCTCGGCCTGTCCGTGCCATTCGTTGAACAGTCGCATGTGCCCCATGTCGACGGTGGCGATACACCAAGCGCCGTCGCGCCTTGTCTGGAGAAATGCGTTGGCGCGCCGCATAAACTCGCTGGGTCGACAGAGGCCCGTGAGCATATCGATGCGCTCGGCGATGGCGCTTTTGCGCTCTATCTCGGGTATGGGGAGGCTGTCGTTGGGGACAAGTCCGCCGGCCGTGCGAAGGCGACGGTCGAGTTCGCCTAAAACGGCGGTCGCTTGATTGGTTAGGCGCTCGTAAAAGGCCGGAACGACTAGACAGACGGGGGTAATGGTATCGCCCGCGATTCGAACGGGAGCGAAAACGGCCTCTTTTAGATGACGGACCAGTTGCTCGAATGCCTCGTGGTCCAAATCGTTGCTGAGCACGACAAACTGGACGCTTCGTGAGCGGTAGACGCGACTCCTGCTACGGGTGATCGACAACATGCGGCCTGCGTATTCGGCGAGCATGTTGTCGACAGCCTCGGCTCCGTAAAGCTCGTTGAGCTTTGTCGTGCCGCGAACGCGCACCGCTATAAGCCCCGTCTCGCAACAGTCGCGACGGCAGGCATCGATAGCGTTGAGCAACATGCGCTGCGTTCCAAGGCCCGTGGCGGCGTCGACGGTCTCGGCAAGCGAGTGGTTGACGAGCTCGCCAACATAGAGCGAGGGGACATTTCCGTCGCCGTCGATACGAAACCCGCGAGCACGGCAGAGAACGTAGTCGCCGGCGGCGTTGCGTACGCGGTATTGCATGACGCGACGGTGCTTGGAGCCGTTATAGATCTGGTCGATATCGTCGCTATAGGCCTCGAGGTCATCGGGATGGACGCGCGTTTTCCAGTAATCGTGGCAGTTGTCTATATGCTCCGAAGGAAGGCCAAGGTCGCGCATAGCGCCTTGTGACCAAAGGGTGCGATGTTTGTCCAGGTTCTCGATAAAGAAATAGCGGCCTTCGTTGAGCATCGAAAGGGCGTCGAAAACGCGGTCGCTTATTTCGAAGTCGTCGGCGTGGACTTGCACGATATTGCGTCGATCAAGGTGCATGGCATGGCGCAGCTTGTAGTCGTACATGCGATGGTCGGCATCGAGTGTCATGCGATTGGAGGCTTCGCCCAGGGCGGGGTCGGCGTGTGCCACTCCGTAGCTAAACGAATGAGGCATCTCGGAATCGTTGTTCTTGAGCAGGACCGTTCGGCAGTGTTCCAGACGTTCGGCGAGGTCGTCCTCGGTCGCAATCGTAGATAGGATGGCAAACTCGTCGCCGCCTATGCGAAACGCCGCCTCGTCCACTTTCATATACAGTTTGAGATAAAGGCTTACCTGCAAGATGTAGCGGTTGCCCTCGTCATGCCCAAAGACGTCGTTGCAGTGCTTGAGATTGTCGATATCGATGAACGCCATGGTAACGGGGATGTCCTGCTCCCAGAGCTCCTCGAGGGAACGGGCAAAGCCGCCGCGGTTGCCAAGTCCGGTAAGCTGGTCGGTAAAGGCGGTCCTAATCAGATCATCCTGACGCTCGAGAAGGTCACGGATGGTCTTTTCGAGCGTTTCGGTGTAATTGCTGACAGTATCCATGTTCTAAGCGGCTTTCTGAGGTCGGAGCGGATTGCGTCGGGCGAGCTCGTTGTGTACACGCGTTGCTGCTCAGCGTATTGCGTGTATCCAGGCCTCCGCCTTGCTGCGTTGTTGGGTTACTTTGCCGGCTAATGTTCGCTGTTGATAACTGCTGAGTAGTATAAACAACAGTACAAAATTATATAGGGGTGCCCATACTATGGGTGACAATTATTTGCCAAGCGGTAACACGACGATGCGATGTTCGATGAAAATGCGACTGAGACGATATATGTTGACGGGTATACTTGTCCCGTTTAAAAACGCAGAAACGGGGATGATCGCATGACGCAGCCAGATACGACGCGCACGGTGGGGCTTGCGCTCGAGGGAGGCGGCTACCGCGGTATGTATACGGCGGGCGTGCTCGACGTTTGGATGGAACACGGTTTGACCTGCGACCATATGGTGGGCGTTTCGGCGGGCGCGGCGTTTGGCTACAACTTTAAATCGCGGCAGATCGGCCGCGCCATTCGCTACAACAAAGCCTATTGTGCCGATAAGCGCTATGCGAGTGTAACGAGCTGGTTGCGAACAGGGGACATGTTCAATGCCGATTTTGCCTATCACGAGGTGCCCGTCGAGCGCGATCCCATCGACCTGGAGACATATCGCGCCTGCCCCATGCGGTTTACGTGCGTGTGTACCGATATCGAGACGGGCGAGGCGGTCTATCACGATTTGCCGTATGGTGACGAGCGCGATATCGAGTGGATCCGGGCGTCGTCTGCTATTCCCGTGGCAACGCGTCCTGTCGCTATTGACGGGCATAAATATCTGGATGGCGGCGTGGCCGATTCCATTCCCAGTGCTTGGCTGTTTGCGCAGGGGTATGACCGCAACGTGGTGGTGCTGACGCAGCCGGCGGGCTTTGTAAAGCAGCCCAACAGCGTGATGCCCATGCTGCGTCGTGTGTTCCGTCACTACCCGGAGTTTGTCGCAGCGCTTGAGCATCGGCATGAGGTCTACAATGCTACGCTCGATGACCTGGCACGTCGCGAGGCTGCCGGCGAGATCTTTGTGGTGCGGCCGAGCGAATCGGTGAAGGTGCCGTCGCTGTGCCGCGAGCCCGATGAGCTCGAGCGCATCTACCAGATCGGCCGCCACGATGCGGAGGCGACGTTGTCCGCGCTGGAGACCTACCTGGCGGGGTAGAGCGGCGATGGAAAGCGCATCCCGGAATGGAGGTCCAAACTGGGATGCGCTTTCCATTGCTGAAGATATGAAGCTGCGAATCGGCTGCACGGCTTATGCTTATGCCTGCTGCCAGGTGTCGACGAGCTCCTTGGCTGCGGCGTGGGGGTCGTCGGCACCGCAGACGGCGCTCACCACAAAGAAGCCGTCGACGCCGGTGGCCTTGAGCTGCGGCAGATCGGCCGTCTTGACGCCGCCGCCCACCACGATGGGTACGGGGCTTGCCGCATGGAGGGCTGCCAGGTCCTCAAAGCTCTTGGTGATGATGGAACCGTCGGCCGCGCGTCCGCAATCGCGCTTGGTCTCGGTCTCGTGGAGCGGGCCTATGCCCAGGTAGTCGACCAGGCTCATGTCGGCGGTCTTGACGTACTCGAGCATCTCCTCGCAACGGGCCGAAAGACCCACGATGGCATCGGGGCCCAGCAGCTTGCGACAGACCTCGACGGGGATGTCGCTCTGACCCACGTGCACGCCGTCGACAGCGATGCCCTGCTCGCGCGCGGCGAGCACGCAGTCAAGGCGGTCGTCGATCAGCAAGGCGACCTGACCGGTCTTGCCGGCCTGAGCGATAGCCTGCGCGGCGTCGCCCGTCAGTGCGATGATCTCGCGGGCACTTGCCACCTTGGAGCGCACCTGGATGCAGGTAAAGCCGGCGTCGAGTGCCTGGGCCACTACATCGCCCACGGGGCGCCCGAGCGTGTTTTCGGGACCGAGTACCAGATAGGCCGAGATATCAAGGTTGTCGCGGATGCTCATCGTGCTTCCTCCTGTTTCTTGATCTGTGCTTCCATGCGCTCGAGTTTGCCGGTCATGGTGTCGGTAAATCCGGGTCGAATATCGGCTTTGAGCACGACTTCGGTGCGGATGCCCTTGCTCGCTAACACAAAGGTTGCGTCGCGCACGACCTGCATGACCTCGTCCCAGTCGCCCTCGATTTCGGTGAACATCGAGGTGGTGCGGTTGGGAAGGCCACTCTCGCGAATGACACGCACGACCTCGGCGACCTCGGCGGATAGCTCGTCGCCGGTGCCGCACGGGGCGATGGCCACGGCGACGAGCGTGTTCATGCCGGCATTGGTTGCGGGCTCGGACATGGCTTATGCCTCCTCGAGCTCGAGTTGGTTATCGACAATGTCCTGGGCGGTTGCGCGGTAGAGCTCGTCGATAAAGGCGACCTTAAAGCTTGCCGGGGCATCGGCAACGGCGGCGGCACGCGTACTGGCAACGTTGTAGACGGCGGTGCCGCAGATGGCCGCCGTAAACGGGTCGGTGGCGCAGGCGTACACGGCCAGCACGCCGCCCTGCGAGCAGCCGCAGCCGGTGATCTTGGACATGAGTGGGCTGCCGCCGTGGGACTTGGCCACGGTCGTGCCGTCGGTAATCAGGTCGACTTCGCCCGAGACCACTACGGCGCCGCCGGTGTAGCGGGCGAGCGCCACGGCGGCATCGCGGGCGGCATCGACCGTGTCGGTGGTATCGACACCGCGCACGCGGCTCAGATCGGCTGCCTCGCCCTCAAGACCCCACAGGCCGGCGAGCGCGATGATCTCGGAGGCGTTGCCGCGTACGATGGCGGGCTTGTACTGCTTGAGCTCGTTTACCAGCTGGGTGCGCAGGCTACCGATGCCCAGACCCACCGGATCGAGCACCCAGGGCTTGCCGGCGTCGTGTGCCGCCTTGGCCGCGCGGGGAATCGTCTGCTCGTAGATGGGGAAGAGCGTGCCCATATTGAGATAGATGGCGCCGCCGCCGGCAACGAGTGCCTCGCCCTCGTCGGGCAGATAAACCATGGCGGCCGAACCGCCCACGGCGAGCTGTGCGTTGGCGACAAAGTCGATCGTCACCGTGTTGGTGATGGAGCCGGCCATCGGATTGGTGGCGCGAATCTCTTCCACGGCCTTGACCACATTTTGCTTAAGCTGTTCCGAATCAATCACTGCACATGCCTCCTTGGCATAGAAAAGGGGCGCTGTGCATAGACAGCGCCCCTGCAAAGGCGGCATGCTCCCTACGCCAGCATTAACTGACAGGTTCAAAGGATTGGGCCCCATGCCCTCTCAGCCTTGTGGTTTGCACCGCCGGCACTCCCGCATCGAATCTGTTGTTCCCTATACTAGCGCACCTGCCAAAAAGGGACAGGTTTATTTTGGCAGGTGGCAACAGGGGCGCTGCATTTTCCCAGATAAAACCTACCAAAATTAACCTGTCCCTTATTGGCAGGTCGTTACAATGGTTACGGTGAAAATGACTGGGGGACTCTATGATCAAACTTGTGCTGACCGATATGGACGATACACTGATTCCAGCCGGGCATGACGGCGCCAGCGACTACGCCATCGAGGGCATTCATGCCATGCAGGCGGCGGGTCTGCACTTTGGCCCGGTTTCGGGTCGCCAGCCCTCCGCGATGGGCTGGATGTTCCGCAATCGCGCCGAGTGCTTCTCGACCGGCGCGTTCTGCAACGGCCAGGTCATGTTTGTGGACGGCGAGGTGGTAGCCTCGCATGCGACCGACAACGCCGCCCTTATGCGCTTGGCTGACTACTTGGAGCAAGAGACCGACGATACGTACTTGAAGGTCTACAGCCTGGGTGATGACTTTTGGAATAACGATGCCTATTGCGTGACGAGCGATCCCGAGCGTGTGCGTCGCGCTATGGAGTCGGGCGGCAATGCGTGGCTCAAAGGCGAAGAGGCTCCGTGCCGTCCTGTTGTCGATGATGCGCCGGTGTTCAAGGCGAATATCTGGAGTGCCCGTTCACGTGAGGAGCTCGCGGAGCTGCGCGAGCGCGTTGCCGCTGAGGTGCCGGAACTCTCGCTCGTGTTTCCCAACAACCGTGTGCGCCTGTTTGACATCCTTCCGGCCGGTTGGGACAAGGGCTGCGCTGCGCTGGAGCTGGCGCGCGCTTTGGGTCTGACGCCCGATGAGGTGGCCGTATTTGGCGATTCCGATAACGATTTGCCCATGATCGATGCCGTTCCCAACTCCGTTGCAGTCGCCAATGCCAACGAGGCCGTCACGGCTGCCGCGCGCTGGCATATCGGCGCTGCGGCAGACGATGCGGTCGCCGGGGCTCTGCATCAGATTGCCGTCTGTGCCGCGACGGGGGAGATGCCGCCGTTTATGCGTCAGATGGATGCGACGGGTTTCGACGTCACGAACGTCTAGGGAGAAAGCTATGAAGCTTCAGCAGCTCAGGTATGTCGTCAAAGTTGCCGAATGCGGCAGCATCACCGAGGCCTCGCGCCGGCTCTTTGTGTCGCAGCCTTCGATTACCGCATCGATCCGCGATCTCGAAAACGAGATGGGTGTGCACATCTTTGAGCGCACCAACAAGGGTGTCATTGTGTCCGAGGAGGGTGAGACCTTCTTGGGCTACGCGCGCCAGGTGCTCGATCAGGCGGATCTGCTCGAAGGCAAGTACAAGGGCGCGTCCGAGCAGGTGCCGCACTTTAGTGTGAGCTGCCAGCATTATTCCTTTGCCGTTAACGCGTTTGTTGACGTGATCCGCGAGTTCGATGCTGCGCGTTACGACTTCACCCTGCGCGAGGAGCAGACTCACGAGATTATCGAGGACGTCGCGCACATGAAAAGCGAGCTCGGCATCCTGTATCTGTCGGAGCATAACCGCGAGGTTATCGAGCGCATGCTGGCGGCCAACGAGCTCGTGTTCGAAGGGCTCTTCTGCGCCACGCCGCACGTTTTTGTGTGTGCCGACCACCCGTTGGCTGACCGCTCCAGCGTGACGCTCGAAGACCTCGAGGACTACCCATTCTTGTCCTATGAGCAGGGCAGCTATAACTCGTTTTACTATTCCGAGGAACTGACCTCGACGTTTGAGCGCCGCAAGAACATCCGCGTGCGCGATCGTGCGACGCTGTTCAACCTGGTCATGGGCCTCAACGGCTACACAGTATGCTCAGGCGTGATCAGTCACGAGCTCAACGGCCCCGGCATCATCTCGATTCCGCTCGATGTGGACGAGTACATGGAGATCGGCATCATCACGCGCAAGAACACGACACTCACGCGCTACGGCCAAGCCTATATCGACGCGATCCGCCAGCATATCTAGACTTCTGCGTCTTGCACGGGTCAAATCTCTTTATGGCAGTTCCAACTGATATAGGAAATATCTATATCAAACTGTTATAAACGAATATTTTACGATGGCCATATGAACGCTCATACTCTGTCCCAGTAAAGCAACCAATGCAAAGGGAGATATCTATGAGCACTTCGATTCAACCGAACGCGCCGTTTCGCGCCGATATCGTCGGCAGCTTTCTTCGTCCGCAGGCTGTTAAGGATGCACGTGCCGCCTATGCCGTGGGTAAACTCGATGCCGCCGGCCTTAAGGCGGTCGAGGACGATGCCATTCGCGATTTGGTGGCAAAGCAGAAGGCCGCCGGCCTGCAGGTGATTACCGACGGCGAGTTCCGCCGCAGCTACTGGCATCTCGATTTTATGTGGGGACTCAACGGTATTGAGCGTCGTGCCTCGCGTACGGGCTATATGTTCCACGACGAGGAGACCACGGCCGATACCGCCGTGGTGACCGGTCCCATCAGCGGCGAGAATCATCCGTTTGTCGAGCACTTTAAGTTTGTCAAGGCACTTGAGGGCGAGGGCCACGTTGCACGCCAGACCATCCCGGCGCCTATCCAGACGTTCTCTGAGGTCACGCTCGATCGCTGCGACGGCCAGCAGGAGAGCCTGCGCGCTGTCTATAAGACCGATGAGGAACTTGCCGACGCCATTGCAGCCGCTTATCGTACGGTGATCGCCGACCTGTACGCAGCAGGCTGCCGCAACATCCAGTTTGATGACTGCACCTGGGGTATCTACTGCGATACCGACTTTGTCGCCAAAACCGGCATGAGCCCGGTCGACCTGCAAAAGGTGAGCGAGCTGGGCGTGGCGCTCAACAACGCCGCCATCGAGGGCAAGCCCGACGACCTGGTCATTAACACGCACGTGTGCCGTGGTAACTACCACTCTACCTATGCCTTCGAGGGCGGCTATGACCCCATCGCGCCGTACCTGTTCGCACACGAGAACGTCGACGCATTTTACCTGGAGTTCGATACGCCGCGTGCCGGTGGCTTTGAGCCGCTCAAGTACGTTGCCCCCGGCAAGAAGATCGTGTTGGGCCTGGTGACCACCAAGGCCGCTGAGCTTGAGGACGAGGATGCCATCGTCGAGCGTATTCACGAGGCTGCAAAGTATGTTCCGCTCGAGAACCTGTATTTGTCTCCGCAGTGTGGCTTTGCCAGCTGCGAGATTGGCAACAAGCTGACCGAGGACGAGCAGTGGGCCAAGGTTGCTCTGGTCAAGCGCATTGCAGAGCGTGTCTGGAAATAACGATGCTGTTCGCAGGTGGCGGCGCGTGCGAGGCACTGCGTATCGCGTAGAATGGTTCGGATCGTATCGTTCGGGCATGTTATCCGATATGCCCGATCGCCCTTCCATTCGAAAGGACATCCATGTCCCAATCCTCGACGCCCGCCGTCACCGATGCCATCTACGATGCATCGTCGCTCGGCCGCCCGCGCATGTTTCTACTCGGTCTGCAGCATCTATTCGCGATGTTCGGTGCCACGGTGCTCGTACCCGTGCTCACCGGTCTCTCGGTTTCGGCAACGCTGTTGTTTGCCGGCCTGGGCACGCTGCTCTTCCACTTCCTGTCGCGCGGTAAGGTGCCGGCCTTTCTGGGCTCGTCGTTTGCCTTTATCGCTGGCTATGCCGCGATTGCGCCCAATGGCGAGACGGAGCTTTTGCCCTACGCCTGCCTGGGCGTAGCCTGCGCCGGTCTGCTCTATCCGGTGCTGGCGGCGCTCTTCCGCGCGTTTGGTGCCAAGCGCGTCATGCGCTTCTTCCCGCCGGTGGTGACTGGCCCCATCGTCATTTCCATCGGTCTGATCCTGGCAAGCTCCGCTATTGCCAACTGCCAGACCAATTGGCTTGTTGCCGTTGTCGCTGTGGCAGTGATCGTCATCTGCAATATCTGGGGCCGTGGCATGGTTAAGATCGTGCCGATTTTGCTGGGCGTTGTGGTGAGCTATGCCGTTGCTGCCGCGCTCGGCGAAGTTGATTTCTCGAGCGTTGCCGCCGCGCCGTGGGTCGGTCTTCCCATCGTGTGGGACAACACCGTGTTTGCGCTCTTTGGCCCGCAGTTCGATAGCGGTCTTGCCACGACGGCCATCATCACCATTATGCCGCTGGCCTTTGCGACTATGATCGAGCATATCGGCGATATCTCCGCCATCGGCTCCACTTGCGAGCGTAACTACATCGCCGACCCCGGCCTGCACCGCACGCTGCTCGGTGATGGTCTTGCCACGATTCTGGCTTCGCTCTTTGGCGCTCCGGCCAACACCACGTATGGCGAGAACACCGGCGTGCTCGCCCTGACGCGCGTGTTCGACCCGCGTGTGATTCGCATTGCCGCGTGCTGCGCCATCGTGCTTTCGTTCTGCCCCAAGTTTGCGGCTGTCATTGCGGCCATGCCGGCGTGTGTAATCGGCGGCGTGTCGCTCGTGCTCTATGGCATGATCAGTGCCGTGGGCGTTCGCAACCTTATCGAAAACCAAGTCGATTTCCAGAACAACCGCAATGTGCTGGTGGCCGCTCTGGTACTCGTGCTTTCGCTCGGCATTGCCTATAGCACTGCCGGTGCCATCGTGCTGGAGCTGGGCGGCGTGACGATTTCGCTTTCCGGTCTTGCTGTGGGTTCGCTGGTGGGCATCGTGCTCAACGCCATTCTGCCGGGTAACGACTTTGAGTTTGATGTCTCTGAGCTCGAGGAGGCTGCTGAGTAGCAGCTGCGTTCAGATAAAACAAGATATGGTGCCCATGCGTATATGCGCGTGGGCACCATTTTTAATGCGTCAGTATCCAGCGTATGCCACGCGCCATTCGTAGATCGGTTTGGGCAAAGTGATTGCCGGGGTTGAGTTCCAGTGTTGTTGGAATGCTGCGCTCGACGAGCAACGCTTCCATCGCGCGTGTGTCTTCAAGGACGTGTCGCATCATGCGGTTGGGCGTCTTGGTTTCCTTTTTGCCGAGTGACAGATAGACGGCTTGTGGGCTGCCGGCAAATGGCGCCGTGCTGGCACGGTCGACAAAGTCGGGAAACCATAGCGACCCCGATGCGCTCGCGGCGCAGTCAAAGGCGCCGGTTTGCCAGAGGGACCAAAGCGCGAAGAGGCCCGCGAGCGAGTAGCCGGCAATGCCGCGCCAGGTGGGCGGCTGAGGAAGCGACGACTCCACCTGGGGGATTATCTGATTCAGCAGCTCATCAAGAAAACCGGCAGCTTGGCCGTCGAAAGGCTCGGCATCGCGTACGGTTCCGTCGCATTCCCAGGGGCTCAGCTCGCGATTCCAGTTGAGACCGCCAATGGCGACAAGGGTGAACGGTGGGCAGTCGAGCTCTCGGCAGCGTTCATAAACCTCGCTGCCGTCGCCCATGACTACGGGGAAGTAGATGGCAGGCGCGCTTTCCGCATGATTCGAATAGACGGTTATCTGCTTTTGATGCGCTTCCATGGCCTACTTCTCTCAGTGTTGTGATATCGGCAGTCCCAATTGTCGCACGCCAGCGCATGCCGGTTGGGCTAGACCAAAGACAATCTCGTGCATCCCCTGCGGACGCATATGGAAAACGCCACCGCCGGAGGGGAGCTCGGCGGTGGCGTTGTTAAACGGTGCTGGGGCTCGGGGCCTTCGCGGGAGCTGCCATGTGCGCAGAGGCGTCTAAGAACGCTTACGGCTCGCCATGGTGCCTGCGGCGATAGCGGCTGTTCCCGCAAGGACGGTTGCCACGATGGCCGCACCCGAGGTGTCGCCGGTTGCCGCGAGCACGCCGGTAGTCTTGGCTTTCGTGGTTGAAGCCGCAACGGCCTTGGTCGGCTTTGAGCCCTCAGGCTTGGGGTTCTGCTTGGACTCCGCGGGCTTGCTTTCTGCGGGCTTGGTCTCGTCGGGCTTGGGGTCTTCCGGCTTGGCTAACTCGGGAGGTGCGATGGTCGTACTTTTGGCGACTGCTTTGATATAGAGGGAGTCGACCGTGGCGTCGCCCGTGCCGATGGCTTGGCCTGCCTCGTAGATGCCGTCACGGAGCTTGCGATAGTCAATGACCTTGCCGCCTTCGGGCGTCTGGATGGCGGCGTTCTCAATCTTGATGGTGCCGATTGTCTTGCCGTCAGCGCTCATGGCACGGGCAAAGATTGCCGCTGTATCTCCTTCGGCCGTTACCTTGCTGCGGATGATCGAGATGACTGCGGGTGTGACGCCCTCGCTGGTCTGGGCGATGATGCCGATGTTCTCGCCTTGGGGTTCGCGCCTCGTCTCGCCATCTTGGTTTTCGCTGTAGGGGATGGGGCCGTCGCCGTTCTCGACATAGCGGGCTATGGCCTTGACAACGGAGTCGCTGATGTAGATGTGGCCGCCCTTCTCGTTGGGTCGATCGTTTCTGGTGGAGAATGCAGCCGAAACCTCGCCTTCCGCAAACGCGTCCACGGTGGAGCCGTTCTTGACGACGATGTCGTCCTGGTAGGTGAAGAGGGCGTTGGCGCCACCGTATCTGCCTTTACTTGCACGGACCGTCACGTTTGCATGATCGAGGGTGATGCCCTTGTGGGCATAGACGCCATATTCAACACCGTTTACGTTGAGGGAGGCGTTTGTGGCTGCGAGGCTGCCCTTGGCCTCGACGGCAGCGTCTTTCTCGGAGCTTGCCTTGACCTGGCTGCCGTCCGAGATGTTGATATTGCCGCCGCTCCAAAGGGCCTCACCATCGGCTGAGCTTGCCTCGACCGTCCCGCCACCCTTGATGGTGAGGTTCTTGTCGGCTCCAATACCCTTGTCCTTGGTAGCCCTGGCGGCGACGACTCCGCTGTCGTCAATCGTGATATTGCCGTTTGCCCTGATGCCATCCGATGCACCCGTGGCGTTGACGTTGCCCGAACCTTTGATAGCGAGATCACCTCCGGCATTGATGGCATCAAACCCAGTGCTCGTGGCGTTGACGGATCCGGCTCCGTCGATGTTGATATTACCCGTGGAGAGGATAGCGTCCTCAGTAGATGTCACGCTGAGCGTGCCGCCCTCGTCGCCTTGGATATTGAGCTCGGCATTCTCGTTAGTGCCATGAGAAACGTTGATGCTTTCGATCCATTCGGCAGTGACGATGTTGGTTCCCGAGTAATTCACGTTGAGCTTGCCTGCGGCCTGGATCTCGCCGCCGTTATAGTTGTTGAGCTTCAAGTCGTCGGCGCCGTCCCACGACCAGGTACCGGCCTCGTCGCTCGCCGCGGTGTTGTACTTGTTGCCGCCGACCTTGACCCATTCCGCTGCGAGCGAGACGCTCGGCATGAGCAGCGAGCTCACCGTGAGCGCGCACACGGCGCCCGCGACGATGCGGCGCGTCACGCGGCGCCAGCTGCCGTGCGCGAGTCCTATGCGACGGCGAACGTCGGGTTCGGCAACATGGGTTCCGGCGGTAGTGTCATTGCGTTTGGGGGTCGTGAACAAGGCTGCCATGGTTGCTCCCGTTCTCATAGGGCCTATACGACTAGATTCAGCGTATCTGCTGGATGTTGCCGGCGGTAGTGCCGTTTGGAGGGCAAAATGGCCAAAATGGGGGAGAAATAGGCCGCACGCCGGCGCAGGGACCGGCGCTAAAAGAAAAGCGCGGGGCCGCATGGCGACTCCGCGCTTTATTGTTCAGCTTTTGCAGCCTTGCCCTTACGCTACGAAGAAGTAGACGAGGAAGGCAAGGGCCGCGATCCACCCGTCCCGTGCGAAAAAGTGTTTACGAGCGCTTGCGGCTCACCACGGCGCCCGCGGCGATGGCGGCTGTTCCTGCAAGGGCGGCTGCCACGATGGCTGCGTTCGAGGCGTCGCCGGTTGCCGCGAGCTTGCCGGTGGTCTTGGCTCCCGTGGCTGCAACTGCAACGGTCTTGGTCGTCTTCGTGCCCTCGGACTTGGAACCCTTGGGCTTGGTCTCGCCGGACTTTTCCTCGGGTTTTATCTCCTCGAGAGGCACGATGACCGTGCTCTTGGCGACAGCTTCGTTATAGGGGGAGTCGATCGTGGTGTCGCCCGTGCCGATGGTTTGACCTGCCTCGTAGGAGATGCTGGGGCCGTACTCTTCTTCGTAGCGATAGTTAATGATCTTGCCGCCTGCGGGCGTCTGGATGGGAGCGCCTTCGATCTCGATGGTGCCGATCGCCTTGCCATCCTCGCTTATGGCAAGAGCGAAGATTGCCGCCGTGTCTCCCTCGGCCGTGAGCTTGCTGCGGACGATCGAGATACTCGCGGGCGCGATGCCCTCGTAGGTCTGGGCGAAGATACCGATGTTCAGACCCCTAGGCTCAGGGATGACCCCGCCGCTTTGGTCGTTGCTGTAGTGATCGGGGCCGTCGCTACCGGACTCGACATAGCGGGCTATAGCCTTGACAACGGAGTCGCTGATGTAGATGTGTCCGCCAGCGACGTTTGGCTGGTGGTTTCTGGTAGAGATTGCAACCGAGAATTTGCCTTCCGCGAACGCGTCCACGATGGAACCATTCTTGATGACGATGTCGTCCCCGTCAGTGATGAGGGCGATGGCCTGGCCGCCGCTCGCGCTTGTACGGACCGTCACGGTCGCGTGATCGAGCGTAACGCCCTTGTAGGCATAGACACCATATTCAACACCGCTTGCGTCAAGGGAGGCGTTCGTGACCGCGAGACTGCCCTCAGTGTCGACGGCAAGATCCTCCTCGGAGTTTGCCTTAACCTGGCTGCCGCCCAAGATGTCGATGTTGCCGTCAGCCCAAATCGCCGCTTCTTCTATAGAGCTTGCTTCTACCTTGCCACCGCCTTTGATGATCAGGTCACTATCCGCGGCGATGCCGTAACCTTCGTCTCCTTTAGCGATCACTGTGCCAGAGGAATCGATGGTGGTCTTGCCCTTGGATTGGATGCCTTCGGTACCGCCCGTTGCATTCACAGTGCCCGAGCCTGTGATAGAGAGATCGCCCTTTGCCTCAATTCCGTCGGAAGAGGTGCTTGTGGTGTTCACAGTGCCTGGGCCAGAAATGGAGAGGTCGCCTGTGGATTTAATTGCATCGGCCTCGGCTGTCACATTGAGCTCATCCGCGCTATTCGAGCTCGTTATGTTCAACTCTGCTTTCTGGCTAGTGCCATCCTGCGCTTTGATGGCGGCTCCGGTGTAATCGGGCTCGGTTTTCACGGTGTTCTTGCCCTCGTAGGCAATGTTGAGCTTGCCTGCAGCATTGATCGCACCGCCGTCATAGCCGTTGAGCTTCATATCGTCGGCGCCGTCCCAGCTCCAGGTGCCGGCGGCGTCTCCCGTGGGTCCCGCGGCCGCTTCGTGGCGGACGCCGCCGACGTCCACCCACTCGGCTGCGAGCGAGACGCTCGGCATGAGCAACGAACTTACCGTGAGCGCGCATACGGCGCCTACAACGATGCGGCGTGTCACGCGGTGCCAGCTGCCGTGTGCGAGCGACGTGCGACGGCGCACGTCGGGCTCGACAAAATGGGCTCCAGAGGTTTTGTCATTGTGCTTGGGGGTCGTGAACAAGGCGGCCATGGTTACTCCCATCCTCATAGGGCCTATGCGATTACGCCCAGCATATCTGCAGGATGTAGCCGGCGGTAGTGCCGTTTGGAGGGCAAAATGTCCAAAACTTGGGAAGCAATACATCGCGCGTCCGTGCGTTGCCTGGCTTTAAAAGAAAAACGCGGAGCCGCTCGATGCGACCCCGCGCTTTGGTGTTCTGCTTTGGCAGCTTTGCCGCTACGCTACGAAGAAGTAGACGAGGAAGGCAAGGGCTGCGATCCACATGAGCGGTTTGATCTTGGAGGCCTCGCCCTTAACGAGCGCGACGACCACGTAGGCGATAAAGCCCAGACCAATGCCGGCAGAGATGGAGTAGGTGAAGGGCACGCCGGCGACAATCATGAACGCCGGGAAGCCCTGCGACACGTCGGACCAGTCGATCTCGGAGGCCTCGCTCATCATGAGGTAGCCGACGTAGACCAGAGCACCGCAGGTGGCGGCGCTGGAAACGATGGTGACGATGGGGGAGAAGAATGCGGCGAGAATGAACAGCACGCCGGTGGTGACGGAGGTGAGACCCGTGCGGCCACCGTCGGCAGCGCCAGAGGTGGACTCGACGAAGGTGGTGATGGAGGAGACGCCCATAAAGCCACCGGCGGCAGCGGCCACGGAGTCGACGACCAGGATGGGACGGATGTCCTCGACATTGCCGTCCTCGGTCAAGAACTCGCCCTGCTTGGCGACGGCCATCGCGGTTCCCATGGTGTCGAAGAAGTCGGACATCATGAGGGAGAACGCGAAGACGAGCAGCGTGGGGTTGGTGACGACCTTGGCGATGCCCATCACGCCGGACTCGTCGGCGAGGAACGGCGCGCCGAAGGAGGAGAAGTCAAGGCCGGACACGATGCCGGCGGGGAGCTGCGTGACGCCGAGGGGGATGCCGGCGACGACGGCGACGATGATGCCAAGCAGCAGCGAGCCCTTGACGTTCATCGCGTACAGCACGATCGTCGCGATGATGGAGATGAGGCCGACGAGGAAGGTCGGGCTGAAGACGTCGCCGAGGGCGACCATCGTGGACTCGTCGGCGACGATGATGCCGCCGTCCTTGAGGCCGATCATCGCGATGAACAGGCCGAGGCCGACAGAGATCGCGTGACGCAGGGACACGGGGATCGCGTCCATGATGGCCTCGCGCAGGCCGCAGAGGACCAGGATGAGGATCGCGACGCCCTCGACGAAGATGACGGCGCTCGCGGCGTGCCAGTCGCCGCCCGCGATGGCGGTCAGGCTGAAGGCGAAGACGGCGTTGACGCCCATGCCGGAGGCGCAGGCGAGCGGGCGGTTGGAGAACAGGCCCATGCAGATCGTCATGATGCCGGCGCCGACGCAGGTGGCGGTGACGGCGGCCGTCGCGGGAATGCCCGCCTGGGTGAGCAGCGAGGGGTTCACCGCGATGATGTACGCCATCGCGAGGAACGTCGTCAGGCCGGCGCGAAGCTCCTGTCCGACGCTCGACCCCCTCTGCTGGGCCTTGAAGAACTTTTCCATGTAATGCATCCCTTTCCGTTGTGACACGTACACTGCGTTCGGACGCCGCTCCGGCGGCGGGGGAACCTGATGCGAGGAGCGCTAGACGCCGCTCGAGCCGGCTCCGCGGTCCGTCTCGTCGAGCTCGTCGACCTCGACGAGGCGGACGACGGGGACGCGCTGGATGACGAGCTGCGCGATGCGCTCGCCGCGCTCGATGCGTATGGGCTCGCGGTCGTCGAGGTTGACGGCGCAGACCTTGAGCTCGCCGCGGTAGTGGGCGTCGATGAGGCCGGGGGTGTTCGCCATCGAGAGGCCCTCGCGCAGCGCGAGCCCGCTTCTGGGCTGCACGAAGCCCGCGTAGCCCTCCGGGATGGCGACGGCCAGGCCCGTCGAGACGAGCCGGCGCTCGTGCGGGGCGAGCGTCACGTCCTCGTTTGCCCTGAGGTCGAGGCCGGCGTCCCCCTCGTAGGCGTAGGTCGGGAGCTCGACCGTGGGGTCGAGCCGCTTGATGGGAAGGTCGATCCTGTCGTCAGTCATTAAGGCTCCTCAGCTCCTCGCTGAACTCATCAACGTCCTTGAAGTCCCTATAGACCGACGCGAAGCGAATGTACGCCACCTTGTCTACGTCTACCAAACGCTTGAGGACCATGCTTCCCAGGTCATGCGAGGAAACCTCATTAACGCCCTCGTCCCTCAACTCCGATTCGATGTCATCGATGAGGTTATCCAGCGCCTCGACTGGCACGCTCCGCTTAACGGTAGCAGCCAGGAGCCCACGCATGAGCTTCTGCCGATCGAACGTCTCCTTGCGCCCATCTTTCTTGACCACAAGGAGAGGCATTTCCTCACGGCGCTCGTACGTCGTGAACCGATAGCCGCATTTGACGCACTCGCGTCGACGACGAATGGCGTCGTTGCTCTCCGATGGCCTAGAGTCGACAACCTTCGACTCCTCGCACCCGCATTTTGGACAGCGCATCAAACCTCCTAATGGACTCCATTAGGAACTTAACACAAAGCGTCCAAAAACCCACCACAAAGGACTCTATAAAATCCAAACTGGA
>UQZI01000018.1 GCA_900545555.1 uncultured Collinsella sp. | reverse complement strand
ACGTTGGTGACGATGCAGCTGATGGTGGTGTTGGTGCGGTCGAGCGGCATCTGCATGGATCCGGCGGCGGCAAAGGCTGCGAGTTCCATGTCGACGATCTGGTCGCTATCGGCTGCGGCGCGCATACCGGCGACCCACTCGCCGGTGAAGGGGTCGACAACGTTGCCACAGGCGTTGACCGAGACCACGGCGCCCACCTTGATGGGGCCGAGCGCCACGGCGGCAGCGCCAAGGCCGGCCTTCATGCAGGTGGCAGGGCCCATGAGCTTACCCACGGTAGCGCCCGTGCCGGCGCCTACGTTGCCCTGTTCGAGCTTGGTGGGGGTGTGGTCGAGCGCCTCGCGCACGGCGGCGATGCCGGCCTCAATGTCGGGGCGAACGGTGGGGTCGCCAAAGGCAAGGTCGAAGATACAGCTGGAGCACACGATGGGCACCTGCGTGGGGCCGACGGGCAGACCAATGCCGCGGCTCTCGAGTTCGCGGGCCACGCCGCTTGCAGCCTCGAGGCCAAAGGCCGATCCGCCCGAAAGGCAGACGGCGTGGACCTTGTCGACGGTGTTCTCGGGTCGCAGCAAGTCGGTTTCGCGCGATGCGGGAGCACCGCCGCGAACGTCAACGCCACCGGTGGCACCCTCGGGCGCCACGATTACGGTGCAGCCGGTGCCAGCTTCCTCGTCCGTATAGTTGCCAAAGCAAAAGCCATCGACATTGCAAACATCGATGGCTTCGAGCAGTGTGTCCATGTTTTCTCCTATCGGTTTTCCGCCGGGCCTTATGCCCGGTCGGGATCCGTACGGTACGCCGAAATTGTAGGCGCTGGGGGATACCCAGCGCCAGATGCAATTACGAGAGTTTTTGAATCGCGCGTGCGACGCGAGCGATGGGCAAGCCCACCACGTTGTAGAAGTCACCCGAAATATCGTGCACAAGCATGCGGCCGCCTGTGCCTTGGATGCCGTAGGCCCCGGCCTTGTCCATGGGTTCGCCGGAGGCAACATAGCGCTCGATCTGCTCTTCGGTAAGCTCATAGAACGTCACGTCGGTCACATCGACAAACGACAGGCTCTCGGCGGCATGCGGAGCTGTAGCGTCGCCGGCTTTAACGATGCAGACGCCGGTTGCGACCTGGTGCGTGCGGCCCGAAAGCTCGCGGAGCATGGTGCGTGCCTCGTCCCCGTCTGCCGGCTTGCCCAAAATATGGCCGTCAAAGGTGACAATAGTATCGGCCGCGACGGTCAGTTCGTTGGGCTCGGCATGCTCGGCGGCAACGGCGGCGGCTTTGGCGCGTGCTAAGCGTTCAACGAGCGTAAGCGGGACCTCGCCATCAAAAGGCGTTTCGTCGATATCTGCGGGAATCACGCGAATGTTATAGCCTGCCTCGCGCATCAACTCGATGCGGCGCGGTGATTGCGAAGCCAAAATCATAGCTGAATGCCCTCGGCGACCTTCTCGACGGCCTTGTCGCCGGCGAGCGTGCGCAGCAGCTCAAGCGCAAAGGGGAGCGACTGGGCCATGCCGCTGGCGGTGATGATGTTGCCGTCGTGCGTGACCTTGTCGCCGGTATAGGCGCCCTCGGGGAAGCTCTTCTCAAAGCCGGGGAAGCACGTGGCGTGGCGTCCCTCGAGCAGGTCGAGCTCGCCCAGGATAAACGGGGCGGCGCAGATGGCGGCAACGTGCTTGGTCGCGGCGAAATCGCAGACTACGTCGCAGACGCGCTGGTCGGCGCGCAGGTTGGTGGCACCGGGCAGGCCGCCGGGCAGCACGACGCAGTCGTACTCGTCAAAATTGATCTCATCAAAGAGCGCATCGCAGGTCACGGGGATCTGCAGCGAGCTTACGACCTCGCGCGTGGGCATGATCGAGACAAGCGTGGCGCGCACGCCGCCGCGACGCATGACATCGACCATGGTCAGGCATTCAATAGTTTCAAAGCCATCGGCGGCGAGAACGGCAACGCTGGGCATGAGGGTTCCTTTCATAGGCGGCATACAATTAGCCGTCTTATACCCCGAAGACCTCCGCTTGCCACGCTCGATTTCCCAATGTTTAAAATAGCCCCGTCCGAATTAGCTACCCCCACCCATCCTCAACAATCTCAATCTGTAACATCCATCGACCAAAACTAGCCCCAACTGTTACAGATCGAGACAGTCCCCAACAGCACCGCCCCGTTCGGGGAACGACCGCCACAGGTACGGCGGGCAGAGGCTCACTTTTTTCCTCGGTTTTTTTTCTTGACGGAATCTCACCTGTTGTAGTACTTTGTCCCAGTCTAAAAACGCGTGGACTTTTCTGGGCGCTAGCCACCTTTTTGCCACGCAACCGAGCAGTCGGTTGCGTGGCTTTTTTCGTCTTGGCAGCAGGTACCACATGCACCGCCAGAAGACCGCACGAGCCCACCTTCCGACTGCAGGGAACAGACGCACGAGACGTGCATCTGCAAGACAGCAGACGGAAGGGAGCCTAATGGCAGGAACAAACACAATCAAGCAACAGGCCGCCGGGGCAGGAGCCACGGGCGCGGGACAGGCCAAGGCGGCGCTCCAGGTCTTTGCGGGCGGCGCCTGCTACGGCGCGATGGCCACGACCTACAAGCTCGCCTACGCCGCGAGCTTCACCTCGGCACAGGTGGTGGCGAGCCAGGCGTGGTTCGGCTGCCTCTTCTTCGCCCTCGCCACGCTCGCAGGGCACGCACTCGGGCACCGCTGGCAGCGCGTGGGCTGGAAGCTCGCCCTCAAGCTCATGGGCCTGGGAGCCCTCACCTGCCTCACCTCAATCCTCTACTGCTACGCCATGAGCGTGCTGCCCGCCCCGGTGGCGCTCACGCTCCTCTTCCAGTTCACGTGGCTGGGGCTCCTGTGGCAGACCGTCATGACGCGCCGACCGCCGAGGGTCCTCCAAGTGGTCTCCGCCCTGGTCATCGTCTTCGGAACGGTGTTCGCCAGCGGCGTTTACAGGACCGGCATCACCGGGTACGACCCCGTGGCCCTGCTCTGCGCGCTGGGGGCGGCCGTGTCCTGCTCCCTCTTTGTCACCCTCTCCGGCAAGGTCGAGGCCCCGTGCTCGTTCGAGCAGCGTGGCGTCATCGTATGCGCGGGCTCCGTGGTCATGTCGCTCACGGTATGCCCGGACTACGTCGTCTCGGGCGTCCTCGCCCAGGGCATCCTGCCCTTTGCCGTCATCGCCGGCTTCTTTGGCATGCTCTGCCCGGTCCTGCTCTTCGGCATGGGCTCTCCGCACCTGCCCGCAGGCCTCTCCACTGTCATGGCCGCCGCGGAACTCCCCGCCGGCCTGCTCATCGCCATGATCGTCCTCGGCGAGCCGCTCGGCGTCGTCGAGTGGCTGGGCGTCGCCATCATCCTCGCCGGCGTGTGCCTGGCACAGGTCCCCTCCCTGCTTGGAGGCCGGGAGGCACGTCGCGTCGCCGCAGGACAAGCCGTCAGCTAGTCACCCCTTCACGGGCGGCCCGCGCGCATCAGGGAAAGGGCCACGGGCCCGGCGCGTGAGGTCGCAAGGACGTTATAAAGCGTCCCCCGCAGAGATGGGGGGCGCCAGAGAGAAGGAGGCACCATGCCATTTCCAAAAGGGTTCCTTTGGGGAGGAGCCACCGCCGCCAACCAATGCGAGGGAGGTTATGACGAGGGCGGCCGCGGCCTTGCCAACGTCGACGTCATCCCACACGGGCCGGAGCGCAACGACGTAAGCCGCGGCCTGAGGCGCATGCTCGACTTCGAGCCCGGGTACTACTACCCGGCCCAGACGGGCATCGACTTCTACCACCACTACCGCGAGGACATAGCCCTCTTCGCGGAGATGGGCTTTAAGGTCTTTCGCCTCTCCATCGCCTGGAGCCGCATCTTCCCCAATGGCGACGAGGAGGAGCCCAACGAGGCCGGGCTCGCTTTCTACGAGGACGTGTTCCGCTGCTGCCGCGAGCACGGGATCGAGCCCCTCGTGACCATCACGCACTTCGACTGCCCCATCCACCTCGTCAAGAAGTACGGCGCCTGGCGAAACCGCACCCTTATCGAGCTCTACAAGCGGCTTGTGACGGTGCTCTTCAACCGCTACCGCGGCCTCGTGCGCTGGTGGATCACGTTCAACGAGATGAACATGATCTTGCACCGTCCCTTCATGGGTGCCGGCATCGTCCTCGAGCCCGGGGAGAATGCCCGCGAGGCCGAGTACCGCGCCGCGCACAACGAGCTCGTGGCGAGCGCCTGGGCCACCAAGATCGCCCACGAGGTCGATCCGGAGAACAAGGTGGGCTGCATGCTCGCCGCGGGAAGCTACTACCCCTACTCCTGTCGTCCCGAGGACGTTCGCGCGGCGCAGGTCAAGAACCAGGAGGACCTCTTCTTCGTGGACGTGCAGGCGCGCGGTCGCTACCCCGGCTACGCGCTCAAGATGCTCGAGCGCGAGGGCATCGACGTGGGCATGACCGCCGAGGACGAGCGCATCCTTGCGGAGAACACCGTCGACTTCATCTCGTTTAGCTACTACTCCTCGCGCTGCACCGCGGGCGACCCCGACTCCGTGGGCGGCGTCGCCGAGGGCAACGCCTTCGCCGGCGTGGAGAACCCCTACGTGCGCACGAGCGACTGGGGCTGGGTCATCGACCCGCTGGGGTTCCGCATCACGATCAACGACCTCTGGGACCGCTACCAGAAGCCGCTCTTTGTGGTGGAGAACGGCCTCGGCGCCTATGACGAGGTGCTTCCCGACGGCACGATCGAGGACGACTACCGCATCGCCTACCTGCGCGAGCACATCGAGGCCATGCGCGACGCCATCGAGCAGGACGGCGTCGAGATGCTCGGCTACACCACCTGGGGGCCGATCGACCTCGTGAGCGCGGGCTCCGGCGAGATGGAGAAGCGCTACGGCTTCATCTACGTGGACCGCGACAACCTGGGCAACGGCACGCTCGAGCGCAGGCGCAAGAAGAGCTTCTACTGGTACCAACAGGCCATCGCCACCAACGGAGGCGACCTGGGCTAGCCGCCCGGGCAATATCGCTAAGGAGAAAATAATGGCTGAAAAATACGACAATCTGGCCAGATCCACACTCGAGAACGTAGGCGGCACAGAGAACGTCGCCAGCGTCGCGCACTGCATCACGCGCGTGCGCTTCAAGCTCAAGGACGAGTCCCGCGCCAACACGGCCAAGATCGAGGCCCTCAAGGGTGTTATCCAGGTCATCCAGGCCAACGGCCAGTACCAGGTGGTCGTGGGTAACATCGTCGAGGACGTCTACGACGCGGTCCTGGAGGCCGGCAACTTCTCGAGCGGCGCAAGCGCCGACGACGAGCCCCAGGGCGATAAGACCGTTGCCTCCGTCGTCATCGACCTCATCTCTGGCATCTTCCAGCCCATCCTGGGACCGCTTGCCGCCGCAGGCATCATGAAGGGACTGCTTGCCCTCATCACCTACTTCGTCCCGGCCTTTGCAAACGACGGCCTCTACACGCTGCTCTACACCGTGGCTGACGGCTTCTTCTACTTCCTCCCCGTCGCCCTGGCGTTCAGTGCCGCGCGCAAGTTCCGCATGAACGAGTTCACCGGCGTGGCAATCGGCGTGGCGCTCCTCTACCCGACGATGGTCGCCCTGACCTCGGGCGAGGCGCTCGGCAGCATCGACCTCGGCGTGGCCGGCACGTTCTCGTGGTACGCCACCGCCCTCGGGCTCCCCATCATCATGCCCGTGTCCGGCTACGTGAGCTCGGTGATCCCCGTCCTTCTCATGGTGTGGTTCGGCTCTATCCTTGAGCGCTGGCTCAAGAGCTGGATGCCGGTTGCGCTCAAGATGTTCCTCGTCCCGCTCGCCACGATGACGGTCTCCATCGTCTTGGGCTACCTCGTCATCGGCCCGGTGGCCACCCTCATCACCAACCTGCTGAGCGCGGCGTTCTCGTTCATCTTCCAGCTCCCCGTGGTTGGTTCCGTCCTGGGCAGCGCCCTGGTCGGCGGACTGTGGATGTGCCTCGTCATCTTCGGCTTCCACTGGAGCCTCATCCCCATCTCCATCATGAACCTGAACACCCTCGGCCACGACAGCGTGCTCGCCGCCACCATCGGCCACGGGTTCGCGCTCGGAGCGGTCATCTTTGCCATGTACCTCAGAAACAAGGACGAGCGCTTCCGCGGCATCGCCCTTCCCGCGATGATCTCCGCCTTCTTCTTCGGCGTCACCGAGCCTGGCATCTACGGCATCGCCCTGCCCAACAAGCGCGCGTTCGTCGTGGCATGCCTGAGCTCCGCCGTGGGCGGCGCCATCGTGGGAATGACGGGCGCCCTCATGTACATCTCGGGCGGCCTCGGCGTCTTCAACCTGCTCAACTTCATCGACGGGACCCCTGGTGGCGCCGGGATCTCCCACATGATCTTCGCGATCATCGCCTCGCTCGTCTCTGCCGTCCTGGCCTTTGTTATCGAGTTTATCACCTACCGGCCCAACGACGATGAGGAGGGCGCCCGCTAGCCTGCGCTCTTTTCGACCAGCTCTATGTAATTGAGGAGCAGTTGAGGTGGGTGAGGGCCGAGGGCGATCAAGGTGGCCGCCCTCGGCCCGGGACAACCTGCCAGAAGGCGTTTAGCTTTCTCGGGCGGCGCTGAAATGAACTGAGCCCCGAAACTTGGACGAGTCAATTAGCGGCCTATGCCGCACATGGGGACTGATTCCGGAACTCCTCCGGGGTCAGTCCCTTTTGCTTAACCCGCCTCCCCTTGTTCCAGTGAACGGTATAGGCTTCGAGGTCCCGCTTGAACTCCTCGAAGCTCCGCCACGTCCGGTTCCTGTAGAACTCGTCCTTCAGGCGCCCGGGCAGCAGCTCCGTCGCATGAGCTTGCCCCCGCACGCCGCCGGCCCCGGCCGGGTACGGACACCCTTCGGCCTCCCGCCGGCCTTCGGCGCGCCCGTACCCCCTGTCGCAAAGCTCTGCTGCAAGAGTCCTCAGCGTGGCGTCGAGCCTGACTCTCCCGTCCATAAAGAAGCCCCCATTTCTAATGTTCAAGAAATGGGGGGCGGTTCAATTTCGGGACGGGGATTAAATAATCATTCGGAGCAAATTTATTTTTATCCCCGTCTCAGAAAATCATCGGGCGTGGTCTTGGGCAAACAGTCTAGTTGCGCTTGAGGTGGACGACCGTTTCGCAGTGGAAGGTTTGCGGGAACAGGTCGACCGGCGTGATCTTTACGGGGGAGAAGGTGCCTTCTTCGACAAAGCGTTTGAGATCGCGCGCCAGGGTGGCCGGGTCGCAGCTCACGTAGGCGACATCGCGAGCACTCGTGCTGGCGATAAGGTCGATCGCCTCGGGGGCGAGACCTGCGCGCGGCGGGTCGACCACCAAGACGTCGGCATCCTGGTCGGGGAACTCGCGCACCGCGTCTCCGCCAATGACGTCGACGTTATCAAGCTTGTTGATCTCTAGGTTACGGCGTAGATCGCGCACGGCGGGGCCGTAGGCCTCGACGGCGGCGACAAAGTCGCAGCGGCGGGCGAGCGGCAGGGTAAAGGTGCCGGCACCGCAGTACAGGTCTACGGCAAGCTCGTCTTCCTGCGGGTCGAGCGCTTCCATGACAAGCTCGATCAAAATCTCGGCACCCTTGGTGTTGACCTGGAAAAAAGACGGGGCAGACAAGCGCATCTGACCCTCGGCGATATTCTCGGTCCATGAGCCCTCTCCGGCGAGCATTTCGACCTTGGAGACACGGCGGGCCTTCTTTTCGCCCTTGCTCATCACGCGCACGATGCTCGTGGGATGAGCGGCGTCCGCCAGCACGCGGGAGACCTGCGAGCGCGGAAAAGAGCCTGTAGGCGTCCAGAGTGCGACCTCGAGTGCCTTGGTACGGCGCGATGCACGAATGCCCACGCGTTCGAGTCCCAAGTCATGGCTGCCGCTTAGATAGTTGAGTGCGCCGACGACCGATTTGAGCGCCTTCGGGAAGCGCTTATCGAACAGCGGGCACGCATCGACGGTCACGATTTTGCTGGGGTCGACACCGTGCATGCCAAGGCGCACGCGACCGTTGACGACGGTCGATTCGAGCTCGATTTTATTGCGGTAGCCCCAGTCGTCCTTGGTGTGGCAGATGGGCTGTACCAACTCATCGACCTGCTCAGGAGCGAACTTGCCGATGCGCTCGAGCGTGGAGCGCAGGTTTTGCTCCTTGGCGGCGAGCTGTGCCGTGCGTGAGAGATTGCCCCACGAACAACCGCCGCAGATGCCAACGAAGGGGCAGGGGGGCTGAATGCGATCGGGGCTCGGCTCCAGAATCTCGGTCGTGCGGGCGCGCATGAACGACTTGCCGTCCTGTACGACCTCGGCCTCGACGGCGTCGCCTGCCACGGCGCCCTGCACAAAGACGGCCTTGCCGTTGTCGGCGTGCGCCAGCCCGTCGGTGCCGTAGGTCATCGATTCTATAGTGAGCTTCATATCCCTGCCTGTCATTCGTGTTGTTGCTCGCACCATGGTAGCAGGGAAAAGCGCCCCGCATCCGAGGCTTTCCTCAAATGCGGGGCGCTTCTACAAACTGCTTCTACAAACGACTATTTCGTCTTGCCGGTAATGAGCGTCTTAAGACCCAGGCCGATCAGGCCCAGGCCCATGCGCACACGACCGGGGCGATGGCGCTCGATGGCCTTGGTCTTGCCGGCGGGCTTATCGCGACGGGCGCTCGTCTCGGGTGCGGGCTTAGCTGCCTGCGGCTCGGGCTGAGGTGCAGGTGCGGGCTCGGGCTCAATGACGGTCGCCTGGACCTTCTGAACCTCGGGTGTGGCCGGCTGCGGCTTAGGAGCAGGGGCGGGCTTTGCCTCAATGACGGGCTCGGGCGCGGCCTCGGCGTTGCGGTAGGCACGCTCCAGCAGGGCTTCCTGCGAGTTGAAGGGTTTCTCACCCTCTGCGCGCTCCACGGGGACCCAGGTGCCGTCGCTCGTGAGGCTGCGGGCCTTCACGTTGTCGCGCAGCTGCATGCTCATGTACTCGTGCACCAGGGCGCGGCAGGTGGGGTCGAGCACGGGGAAGGCGATCTCCACGCGGTGCTCGGTGTTGCGTGTCATCATGTCGGCCGAGCTCAGATAGATCATGTCCGAGTCCACGCCAAAGGCGTAAACGCGCGCATGCTCCAAAAAGCGTCCGACGATAGAACGGACATGCACGTTCTCGGTCTTGCCAGGAACGCCCGGCTTGAGGCACGAGATGCCGCGGATGATCATGTCCACGCGGACTCCTGCGCACGATGCCTCGGCGATCTTGTCGATGACCTCGCGGTCGGTGAGCGAGTTGAGTTTAAAGAACACGCGGGCGGGCTCGCCGGCGAGGGCGCGCTGGATCTCGCGGTCAAGCCCGCGCATGATGAGCGGTTTCAGTCCGACGGGCGCCACACCCAGGAAGCGGTAATCGCCGCGCAGGTTGCCCAGCGACAGGTTGCGGAAGAACAGGTTGGCGTCCTCGCCGATGCCGGGGTGAGCGGTCATGAGCATAAAGTCGCTGTAGAGCTTGGCCGTCTTCTCGTTAAAGTTGCCGGTGCCCAGCAGCGTCAAGCGCGTTAGCGCCATGCCCTCGCGATAGGTGAGCTGGCAGATCTTGGAGTGGCACTTAAAGCCCTCGGAGCCGTAGATGACGGTGCAGCCGGCCTCTTCCAGGCGCTCGGCCCACTCGATGTTGTTCTGCTCGTCAAAGCGCGCGCGGAGCTCCATGAGCACCGTGACCTCTTTGCCGTTCTCGGCGGCATCGATCAGCGACTCGCACAGGCGGCTCTGCTTGGCCACGCGGTAGAGCGTGATGCGTAGCGAGATGCACTCGGGGTCGTATGCGGCCTCGTGTACCAGGTCCAGGAACGGATTCATGGCCTCGTAGGGGTAAAAGAGCAACTTGTCGCCCTGCAGCACCTGCTCACGAATGGAGCGGGACATGTCGATGGTGGGGTTGGGCTGCGGCTTAAACGGCGTAAAGAGCAGCTCGTTGCGCAGGTGCTCGGGAATCTTGCCCTCAATGCCAAAGACGTAGCCCAGGTCGAGCGGGATATCGCAGGTAAAGACAGGGCGGCGCGAAAGCTCGAGCGCCTTGCGGATGGTCTTGAGCGTCGCCTTCTCGAGCGACCCCGAGACCGCGAGCACCACCGGCTGCAGGCGCAAGCGTTTCTTGAGGATGCGCTTCATGTGCTGACGGTAATCCTCTTCCTCCTCGACGCCCTCGCCGTCCGGGTCGATGTCGGCGTTGCGGGTGACGCGGATGAGCGCGCGGTCGAGCGGCTTATAGGAGCCAAAGCAGCTGTCCAGGCAGGCGAGGATGACGTCCTCGAGCAAGATGTAGGAGTAGGTGCCGGTGGGCGAGGGGATCTCGACCACGCGGTTCATCGAGGTGGGAATCTCGATAAGGCCCAGCAGACTCTCTTCGTCGGTGACGCCGTCCAGGCCGCAGGCCAGGTAGAGTGCGCCGTTGCGCAGGTTGGGGAAGGGGTGGCGCGGGTCAATCACCAGCGGTGAGATGACCGGCGACACGTAGGCCTGGAAGTAACGGGTTACAAAGGTGCGCTCCTCGGGCGTAAGCGAATCGATGCGGGCGCGGTGAACGCCCAGGGTGTCGAGCTTGCCCTCGATGCTCTTAAAGATGGACTCCCATCGGGTAAGGAGCCCGGGCAGCTCGGCCATGACAGCATCGACCTGTTCGGAGGCGGTCATATTGCTCTTGTTGTCGACAGGCTGTTTTTTGAGCTCTGCCAGATCGGACAGGCCGCCCACGCGCACCATGAGAAACTCATCGAGGTTAGACTCGAAAATCGACACGAACTTTAGCCGCTCGAACAGCGGAACGGTCTCGTCGAAGGCTTCGTCAAGCACACGGTTGTCAAAGCGCAGCCAGCTGAGCTCTCGGTTCTGCGTGTACGAGAAGTCGCGCGGCGGCTTACGCAGCTTTGCAGCGGCTTGCTTTTTTTCGATTTTGCTCGGCATATGCATCTGTCCGTTCAGTCCCCGCAGGGGACGGTTGCCTAACACTATTCACTATTGTCTCAATTTAGTCGACCTATGGCACGGACGTATCGCGTGAACGGTATCTTTACCTACTTCTTACGCTGACAAGCCATAGAGCTGACGCCCTTCGCGTTGTGAAAAACGGTCTATATCCTCACTCAACTGGTGAGTATGTGTGAATAAGAATGATAGGTAGCTGAATATCATCGAATACAGACAGAAACACGAACAAGCGTCATTTATATACATAAAACCGTTTTAGATATGCAATTCTTAATCGAAAGATTGGAGTTGTGATTGCGAATGATTTTTAAGAAAAAAGAGCATTTACCTTAGAAAAGCTACTTTAGAACGCCGAAGTGCATTATGGGGGAATCATATTCGATATACCGTTCATCGAACTTTGTTGACCGTTCGGGGGCGAGGTGGAATTGCGGGTGATATTTGGATATAACTAGAGCTGTCAGCAAGCAGCACCCGTTACGGAAGGGTGCTGAGAGATTCGGCCGAAAGGCCCGAAAGAAAGGTAGGAGGCCATGACGAAAGGTCTGCACGTGCCTTCCGAGATCGGCAAGCTCAGGAAGGTCTGCCTGCACCGTCCCGGCGACGAGCTCCTCAACCTGCCGCCCGACGAGCTCGAGCGACTCCTGTTCGACGACGTCCCGTTCCTGGAGGTCGCGCAGCAGGAGCACGACACCTTCGCCCAGATCCTGAGGGACCAGGGCGTGGAGGTCCTCTATCTCGAGAACCTCGTCGCAGAGGTGTTCGACCAGGTCCCCGGCGCCCGCGCCGAGTTCACCGACCAGTACATCGCCGAGGCAGGCATCCGCGGCCAGCACATGCCGCAGATCGTCCGCGAGAAGCTGGACTCCATCGAGGACAACCTCGAGTTCGTCAAGAAGACCATGGCCGGCATGACCAAGGCCGAGATCGACATGCCCCTCACGGCGTCCACGACCCTCGACTCCCTGGTCAACTCCGAGTCCGAGTCCGACCTGATCATCGACCCGATGCCCAACCTCTACTTCACCCGCGACCCGTTCGCGGTCGTCGGCGAGGGCGTCAACCTCAACCGCATGTACTCGGTCACCCGCAACCGCGAGACCCTGTACGGCAAGTACGTCTTCAAGTACCACCCCGACTACAAGGACGTCTCCCTGTACTTCCGCCGCGACTGCCAGTTCCACACCGAGGGCGGCGACGTGCTGAACATCAACGAGAAGACCCTCGCCGTCGGCATCTCCCAGCGCACCCAGGCCGCCGCCATCGACGTCATGGCCCAGAACATCTTCTGGAACTCCGACTCCAAGGTCGAGCGCATCCTGGCCTTCGACATCCCGGTCTCGCGCGCCTTCATGCACCTCGACACGGTCTTCACCCAGATCGACGTCGATAAGTTCACGATCCACCCCGCCATCATGGGCACCCTGCGCGTCTACGAGCTGACCGCCGGCAAGAACCCGGGCGACGTGAACATCCGCCTGATCGAGGACACCCTCGAGCACGTCCTGGAGGACGCCACCGGCGTCGACCAGGTCAAGCTGATCCCCTGCGGCGGCGGCGACCCGATCGCGGCCTCCCGCGAGCAGTGGAACGACGGCTCCAACACCCTGTGCGTCGAGCCCGGCAAGATCTGCGTCTACGCCCGCAACACCGTCACCAACGACGTGCTGTACAAGGAGGGCCTGGACCTTCTCGTCGTGCCCTCCGCCGAGCTCTCCCGCGGCCGCGGCGGCCCGCGCTGCATGAGCATGCCCTTCTGGCGCGAGGACCTCTAAGGTCTTCTAGGACCCGTATAGGTCTTAATACATACATCTAGCTGACGTTAGATGTCTCCCATTGGGGCGGTGCGGGTTTTCGCGCCGCCCCAATCTTGTATGAGGAACGTCAACACGGTTGGATGGCTGCTTTTGTAAGGAGCTTGGCCATGGACATTAAGACGATTGGCGTTGAGGAATGGCTCAACGTTTGGGAGAAGAGCGCCACGTGGGACATCGCCCAGTCGACGATCTCGTCGCTCACCATGGTCGAGCTGCGCGCGCTCGATGAGCAGGACGGTGCCACGTTCTACGAGCGCCTGGACCGCGAGAAGATGAACTACGGCTGGATCGAGGGCTCTCCGGAGTTTAAGGCCGAGGTTGCCAAGCTGTATCGTCGCGAGGTCAATCCCGATCACATTCTGCAGACCAATGGCTGCACGGGCGCTAACCTCAACGCCATCATGGCCGTGGTCGAGCCCGGCGACCATGTCATCGCCGAGTGGCCCACCTACGCGCCGCTCTACGAGATTCCGCGTACGCTCGGTGCCGAGGTCGAGTATTGGGAGCTTCGCGAGGAGCTTGGCTGGAGGCCCGATATCGAGGAGCTTAAGCGCTTGGTGCGTCCCAATACCAAGCTCATCTGCATCAACAACGCATCGAACCCCATCGGTACGGTGCTCGATGCCGATATGCTCGGCCAGATTGCCGAGATCGCCCGCTCGGTTGGCGCCTATGTGCTGTGCGACGAGGTGTACCTGCCGCTTGAGAACACCGAGGACTTTTTGTCGATGGCCGATGTGTACGAGAAGGCCATCGTCACCAACTCGGTGTCCAAGACCTATTCGACGCCTGCGGCCCGTGTGGGCTGGGTTGTGGCAGATGAAGAGGTGTCCAACCGCATTCGCACTTACCGCGACTACACCATGATTTGCGGCGGCGTGTTCAACGATGCCCTGGCGACCTATGTGCTCAAGCACAAGGACAAGATCCTCGAGCGCAATCGCAAGATCGTGTTTGGCAATCGCGATATCGCACAGGCTTGGATCGACACGCAGCACCGTGTCTCCTGGACGGCCCCGCAGGGAATGTCCACCTCGTTTATCCAGCTGGACATTCCCGAGGATGACGAGGAGTTCTGCAAGCGCCTGCTGTCCGAGAGGGGAGTGCTGCTGGTACCTGGCGGCCGCTTTGAGCTTCCCTGTGGCGCACGCCTGGGCTACTGCGCGAGCGAGGACGTTCTGCGCGAGGGCCTGAGGCTTTTGGGCGAGGCGCTGGCGGAGTTCGATCGCTAGGATTCCGACGGCTCTCAAGGCCGCTCAAATCTGCCTACGATTATCGATAACAGTCCCGTTTCCCATGAGGGGAGCGGGACTGTTTTTCTATACCGAGAAGTCAAGTTGTTACAAATGGAGACGCAAGATCGATTGGGTATTCGACGGGCCTTATACTGAGCTTCCGGTGAACGGTATCCAACGTCTGGTAAACGGTAGTCTGTTTGCCAAAAATGAATAGGACGAACTTTTTTTTGAATAAAAATCAAAATGGTTGAGACGAAGCGAGAATTGCTAATTCTATTCATATCATTGCGCGAAATATGCAATTTGAGGGTGGTTTAATAAAGATTAGTTTCAATTGGTTTTTGGATTGAAAACGCATTTAAGCACGTAAATAAACTTTATTAAATCAAAGTGTGCCATGCGTGAAGTATATGTGTATGCCGTTCACCCCTCATATAAAACCGTTCGGGGGCGAGGTGGAAGTATGGACTGATTTTGGATATAAATATGTCGTCAGCAATAACGCCTCACACGGAGGGGCGCTAACGAATCGGCCCTGACAGGGGCCCGAAAGAAAGGTAGGAGGCCATGACGAAAGGTCTGCACGTGCCTTCCGAGATCGGCAAGCTCAGGAAGGTCTGCCTGCACCGTCCCGGCGACGAGCTCCTCAACCTGCCGCCCGACGAGCTCGAGCGACTCCTGTTCGACGACGTCCCGTTCCTGGAGGTCGCGCAGCAGGAGCACGACACCTTCGCCCAGATCCTGAGGGACCAGGGCGTGGAGGTCCTCTATCTCGAGAACCTCGTCGCAGAGGTGTTCGACCAGGTCCCCGGCGCCCGCGCCGAGTTCACCGACCAGTACATCGCCGAGGCAGGCATCCGCGGCCAGCACATGCCGCAGATCGTCCGCGAGAAGCTGGACTCCATCGAGGACAACCTCGAGTTCGTCAAGAAGACCATGGCCGGCATGACCAAGGCCGAGATCGACATGCCCCTCACGGCGTCCACGACCCTCGACTCCCTGGTCAACTCCGAGTCCGAGTCCGACCTGATCATCGACCCGATGCCCAACCTCTACTTCACCCGCGACCCGTTCGCGGTCGTCGGCGAGGGCGTCAACCTCAACCGCATGTACTCGGTCACCCGCAACCGCGAGACCCTGTACGGCAAGTACGTCTTCAAGTACCACCCCGACTACAAGGACGTCTCCCTGTACTTCCGCCGCGACTGCCAGTTCCACACCGAGGGCGGCGACGTGCTGAACATCAACGAGAAGACCCTCGCCGTCGGCATCTCCCAGCGCACCCAGGCCGCCGCCATCGACGTCATGGCCCAGAACATCTTCTGGAACTCCGACTCCAAGGTCGAGCGCATCCTGGCCTTCGACATCCCGGTCTCGCGCGCCTTCATGCACCTCGACACGGTCTTCACCCAGATCGACGTCGATAAGTTCACGATCCACCCCGCCATCATGGGCACCCTGCGCGTCTACGAGCTGACCGCCGGCAAGAACCCGGGCGACGTGAACATCCGCCTGATCGAGGACACCCTCGAGCACGTCCTGGAGGACGCCACCGGCGTCGACCAGGTCAAGCTGATCCCCTGCGGCGGCGGCGACCCGATCGCGGCCTCCCGCGAGCAGTGGAACGACGGCTCCAACACCCTGTGCGTCGAGCCCGGCAAGATCTGCGTCTACGCCCGCAACACCGTCACCAACGACGTGCTGTACAAGGAGGGCCTGGACCTTCTCGTCGTGCCCTCCGCCGAGCTCTCCCGCGGCCGCGGCGGCCCGCGCTGCATGAGCATGCCCTTCTGGCGCGAGGACCTCTAAGTCTTTCCGTTTCCGGTGCGGTCCCCCTACAACCGCACCGGTTTCGCCCGTCAAACGGGCAACACTGATACTTATGTAATTCATTTCTTCGAAAGGATTCGAACCATGGGTGTTAACCTCTCCGGCCGTAGCTTCCTCAAGCTCCTCGACCTCACCACCGAGGAGATCGAGTACCTGCTCAAGCTCTCCAAGAACTTCAAGGACATGAAGCGCGCTGGCGTTCCGCACCGTTATCTCGAGGGCAAGAACATCGTTCTGCTCTTCCAGAAGACCTCCACTCGTACCCGCTGCGCCTTCGAGGTCGGTGGCATGGATCTGGGCATGGGCGTCACCTACCTCGATCCGGGTTCGTCGCAGATGGGCAAGAAGGAGTCCATCGAGGACACCGCCCGCGTTCTCGGCCGCATGTATGACGGCATCGAGTTCCGTGGCTTTGCCCAGGACGACGTCGAGGAGCTTGCCGCTAAGTCCGGCGTGCCCGTGTGGAACGGTCTGACCACCGAGTGGCACCCCACCCAGATGCTCGCCGACATCCTGACCGTCCAGGAGAACTTCAACTACGACATCAAGGGCAAGACCCTCGTCTTCATGGGCGACTGCAAGAACAACGTCGCTCGCTCCCTCATGGTCGTCTGCTCCAAGCTCGGCATGAACTTCGTGGCCTGCGGCCCCGAGGAGTGCATGCCCGCTGACGACGTCATCGAGGCCTGCAAGCCTATCGCTGAGGCCAACGGCTGCACCATCAAGCTGACCACCGACGTCAAGGACGGCGTCACCGGTGCCGACGTTCTCTACACCGACGTGTGGGTCTCCATGGGCGAGCCCGACGAGGTCTGGGCCGAGCGCATCGCTCAGCTCACCCCGTATCGCGTTACCTCCGAGGTCATGGCTATGGCCAACCCGGGTGCCATCTTCCTGCACTGCCTGCCCAGCTTCCACGACACCAACACCACGATTGGCGCCGAGAAGTGCGAGCAGTTCGGCATCACCGAGCAGGAGGTCACCGACGAGGTCTTCGAGAGCCCCGCTTCCAAGGTCTTCGACGAGGCCGAGAACCGCATGCACACCATCAAGGCTGTCATGTACGCTACGCTCAAGTAAGAGCATCTAGCATCTCGCTCGGGGTGCATTGCTGCGCACCCCGAGCGCTTTTGTCTGGTAAAAATCTCGCATCGAGCGACATGCACGGCACGGAAGAGCCGCTTCGGGCGAGATCAGTAATTGATTTATGAAGGGGGGATGAGAACTATGACTGAGACCGCTAAGAAAAAGCGCGGTATGCCTTCATCGTTCACCATTCTTCTTGCTCTGCTGGCAATCGTCGCGGTTGTTACCGTTATCGTCTCCGGTACGTCCGGTGGCGCGGTTACCGCTGCCCGCTTGAGCGATTTCTGCACCGCCCCGGTCAAGGGCTTCGCTGACGCTCTGCCCGTCTGCCTCTTCGTTATGATCCTCGGTGGCTTCCTCGGCATGATGACCGAGACCGGCGCCCTGGACAACGGCATTGCCGTTCTGGTGCAGAAGCTTAAGGGCAATGAGATCATGCTCATTCCCGTGCTGATGCTCATCTTCTCCCTCGGTGGTACCACCTATGGTATGTGCGAGGAGACCGTTCCCTTCTACGCTCTGCTCGCCGCCACCATGATGGCTGCTGGCTTCGACCCCATGGTCGGCGCTGCTACCGTCCTGCTCGGCGCTGGCTGCGGCTGCCTCGGCTCCACGGTTAACCCGTTTGCCGTCGGTGCTGCCGTTGACGCTCTGACTGGCGTTGGCATTGAGGTCAACCAGTCCATCATCATCGGCCTCGGTGCCGTCCTGTGGATTGTTACCACTGTTATGTCCATCCTCTTCGTCATGAGCTATGCCAAGAAGGTCAAGGCTGACAAGGGTTCCACCATCCTTTCGATGCAGGAGCTCAAGGACGCCGAAGAGGCTCACGGCAAGGCTGCTTCCGAGGTTCACAAGGAGGTCAAGCTCACCGGTCGTCAGAAGGGTGTTCTGATTGCCTTTGCCTTCACCTTCGTCGTCATGATCGTCGGCTTCATCCCGCTGGCCGACCTCAACGAGGGCGTCGCCAACTTCTTCGATGCTGGCGCTGTCTATGACGCCGACGGTAACGCCATCGTTCAGGGCTGGTCTGCCCTGATCACCGGCCTGCCCATTGGCCAGTGGTACTTCGACGAGGCTTCCACCTGGTTCTTCCTCATGGCTGTCCTGATCGGTATCATCGGTGGCCTCTCCGAGAAGCAGATCGTCAACACCTTCATCACCGGCGCTGCCGACATGATGTCCGTTGTCCTCGTCATCGCTCTTGCCCGTGGTATCTCCGTCCTCATGGCTAGCACCGGCCTCGACGTCTACGTCCTCGACGCTGCCGCCAATGCTCTGGCTGGCCTGTCCGGCGTGATCTTCGCTCCCATGAGCTTCCTGGTCTACTTCGGCCTGTCCTTCCTGATCCCCTCGACCTCCGGTATGGCTACTGTCTCCATGCCCATCATGGGACCGCTGGCTGTTAAGCTCGGCTTCTCGCCCGAGGTCATGGTCATGATCTTCTCCGCCGCCATCGGCGTCGTGAACCTGTTCACCCCGACCTCCGGCGCCATCATGGGCGGTCTTGCCCTGGCCAAGATCGAGTGGACGACCTGGCTCAAGTTTGCTCTCAAGCTCATCGTCGCTCTCTCCGTCGTCTGCGCCATCATTCTGACCGTCGCCTGCGTGATGCTCTAAGTACCCCTTGGGTACCCCACGGAAACCATGACGATCCTGTAAAGGATCACCTGGTCATCGTCTGTCCGGTGGGGTAACCCCACCGGTAGACTCCTACCTTTAGCCTCCTCCTGTTCCGTGCGCGGGAGGGGGCGCTCTTGTGTTCCGGCGTTTTACCAAACGCCGGAACCACTCGACGCTGCAAGCCCGCCAGAGCGGCAATCTGACGTTCAATCGTCGGGCATGACCAGAAGGTCAATGCCCTCCTCTTTCACGTCACCTTGCTCGCTCTGGGGCGTTTTCGCTGACTTATGCTCAGTCTGCAACTCAATTCAGCTCCAAGCAAAAAGGCCGAAGTCCCGAAGGGTTTCGACCTTTGTTTTTCTGCAGCGTCCAAGCGCAGTTTATCTATTCTCGATGCTGCCGATGTTTTTGAGCTCGATGGAAATGAGGCCGTTGGGCTCGTTGACGAACTCGATGTACTCGGAGTTCGAGCCCATCTCGGCCGGAAAGCTGATCTCGATGCCCGTATCGGTACGAATCTTGTGGTTGCGCACGGCCGCGCGTTCGACCTGCTTGCGCTCCACGGGCACACGCTCGGGCACCTTCTCCTCAGTCAGTGCCGCGCGCACGCTCTCCTTGATAACCGGTTCGTCCTCAAAGACCTCATCGACGATATCCCAAGGCGGAAGCTCCTCGTCATCCTCGACCTTCTCGGCAACGGCAGCCTTAACCTTAGCGAGCGCTACGGCCGTATTGGCACCGTGCTCCTCGGCGACTTCCTCGACCACACACGTCACGGTGTCGATGACCTCCTTGCCTGATACGCCCGTGTCGCACTGCAGCAGGCCATCGGGGATAAGCATACGGTCCTCACCGGCAATCTTGCGCTTCTTGTCCACGTAACCGATCTCCATGGTGCTCGCACGCACGATGGCATAGCTCGGCACCTTTTGCGAGGGGTTCGGCAGAATGGCGTAGTGGCGCGCGATGTCGTTGCGCACCTCTCCCTCCTCGCGGCCCACTTCGTGCATAAAAGCCTGCTTGGAGCCCAGCAGCATCACGGCAAACCAGCGGGCATCCTCATCGTCGTCAAAATCGGCCACGAGCACGTCGGTGGACTCGGCTTTCTCTGCCTTGGTGAGCTCGGAGGAGATAAACTCCGCAATCTGCTGTGACAGGTCCACGAACTCGCGCTCGCCAAAGAAATAGCCCTTGAGCTCGCCGCCGAATGCGGAGTTCTCGGCAAACGTGGCGCGTTTGTTGTCGGCCGAGGTGCGCGCGCGGCGCAGATGTGTGGTCACAAAGTTGCGCACGGTACGGCTTTCGATATCGAGTTCGCGCTGACTCATAACGTTGACGGCCGAGTCGAAGTCCAGGATATGCAGGATTGCGTGATTGATTTTCATGTACGGCATTCCGTTCTAGATCGAATTGAGCACGAACCAGTATAGCGGTCGAGCCCGCCCCAAGCGTATCGAAGCTTGGTGCATCGGGGACAGGTTGCTTTGCACCAATGGTTAGCGCAGGAGCTCGGACTGCCAAGCCTCGAGCTGTTCTGCCAAGCTCTTGCCGGCAGCGGGCATGTCGATCTGGGGACGTTTGGGCAGAAGCGCACACTTAAGAATCGCAACGATAGTCTGCGAGACAAAGCGTCGCGTATCCTCGTCAAAGCCTTGCGCAGCCTGGAGCATCACGGGCAGGCTCTCGCGCAGATTCCCAGCGATATCCGCAAACCGCTCAGCACCCGTAGCCTCAAGCACGGAGAACAACGCATCTACAAAACGCTCGCGCTCGCTAGGCGACACCGCAAGCAGCATCTCGCGAATGGAGCCATCAACGTATCGAGCACCGGCGGACAGGCGCTCACAGTACACGAAGTCGCGACCATCAACCACCCAGCTAAAGGGATTATGCTGAAGCAGGCTGAACTCGGTGCTCTCAACGATGGCATAGTCCTCCTGTGCCTCGAACATCATGCCAAAGATTGACGACCGAGGTAGCGTCTTGTCGATTCGACCGGATAGGTCGGCGAAGGCGTTGCCGCTCAGAAACTCCTCGACGAAGCCCGGACCATCATGGGAATACACCCGTTCGATTCGCTCACGGGCGACATCGGGGCACATCGCCGCACCGTACACCGCAAGGTTTCCACCCTTGGAATGACCTCCGCACAAAAGCGGCCCGTCAATCGCATCCGCCGCCTCGTCTACATAACGCGCCGCGGATTCCTGGGCCGGCACAGGACACCGGAACGCCATGTTAAAGTCCTCTTTCCAGCCCACAATCGTGCTGTCGGTCCCCCGGAAGGAAAGATAACTAAACCCCGCCGGAAACCGGAACGCCATGGCTGCAAACTGCTCTGTCGCCACCACATCGCTCACGGCACGATAGCCGCAAACGCGCACGCCACGGTAACGAGGGCTTGCTGCCACGGCCTCCAACAAGGCCCTGCTCCCCTCTGGGTCCCACAAGTCACCAATCATGTCCCGGTAGCACTCGGCACGCAGCAACTCGCGTACGTCTAGGCCCTGCCAGTTCGTCAGCTCCGCCATATCACCCGGCAAACGCAAATAGGACAACCACGCAAAGACCAGGCTATCCACCGCGCAGAACGGCCGTTCCTCAAACGGATCAAACGCCGTCTGGGCATAGGTCAAAAAATTAGGCGAATCCGACATGGCCCTCCCATCAACTATGGTGCATTGGGGTGGTGCAAAGTAACCTGACCCCCTCGCACCAAAAAGGCGCCCGGACCGTGTGGCCCGGACGCCTTTCATTGTAGCCTGTTGCCCAAAAGAGCTTGATTTAGCAGGAGAAGTCGACGCTGTCGATGATGTCCTTGAGGGCCTTGGCGGAGGCGGTGAGCTCATGCTGCTCGTCATCGTTCAGCGGCACGGGGACGCGGCAGACAACGCCATCGCGGCCGACGACGGTCGGCATGGAGATGGCCAGATCGGACAGGCCATACTCGCCCACCATGAGCGAGGAGACAGGCAGAACGGTCTGCTCATCGCGCATGACGGCAGTGCAGATGCGCTTGACGGCCATGGCAACGCCATAGTAGGTAGCGTGCTTCTTCTCGATGATGGTGTAGGCGGAGTTCTTGACGTCCTCGGCGATACGCTTCTCGGCAGCCTCGTGCTCCAGATGACCGTGAAGCTCGCAGAAGGTGTTCAGCGGAACGCCAGCAACCTGAGCGCTGGACCAAGCGACAAACTCGGAGTCGCCGTGCTCGCCCATGACATAGGCCTGGACATCGCGCGGGTCAACCTCGACGTGGGCACCAAGCATCTGCTGCAGACGGCCAGTGTCGAGCACGGTGCCGGAGCCGATGACATGGCCCTCGGGCAGGCCGGACATCTTGATGGCAGCATAGGTCAGAACATCAACCGGGTTGGAGACGATTAGCAGAATGCCGTCGAAGCCGGACTTCTTAATCTCGGGGATAATGGACTTAAAGATGTTTACGTTCTTGTTGACCAGGTCCAGGCGGGTCTCACCGGGCTTCTGGGCAGCGCCAGCGGTGACGACGATCATGGCGGCGTCGGCGACATCGGAATAATCGCCGGCGTAGATCTTCATCGGCTCGGCAAACGTCATGCCGTGCGCGATATCCAGAGCCTCACCCTCGGCGCGGTTCTTGTCCACGTCGATGAGGACCATCTCGGAGAACAGACCACTCTGCATCAGTGCGAACGCCGAAGACGAACCGACGAAACCGCAGCCGACAATAGCGACCTTCTTCTCGTTAACCATTAGAAACTCCCATCTCTCTCCACAAACAAGCCGCCCGGGAACGACCCGAGCGGCTTGTCGTAATCCCAATACATCCAATCGGGACTTTGATTATGCTCCTATTCGCAGCCAAAAATCGACCGTTTACCGAAATTGTTTGCAGTATTCGTAAAATAACTGCACGAAATCGGTTTCGAGCTATTGACGAGTCGAAATAGGTTTCTAATACAGGCCCGCCTCGCGAATGGCCTCGACAGCCAAAGCGATCTGATCGGGCGGCAGGACCAGTGCCATACGCACGTGCCCCTCGCCCGAAGGGCCAAAGCTCGCGCCCGGCGTCACCACAACGCCGGCCTTCTCCATAAGCTCCTCGCAAAACGCCATAGAATCGGTGCGACCACCGGGAAGCTTGGCCCACACAAACATAGAGCCATGCGCGTTGGGACGCTCCCAGCCCAGACCCTCAAGACCGTCGCACAGGGCATCGCGGCGCTCCTGGTACTTCAGACGCTGCGCCTCGACCTCATCGCGCGGACCGTTCAGGCAGGCGATAGCAGCCTTCTGGATCGGGAAGAACATACCAAAGTCGATCTGGCCGCGCAGCTTGGCAAAGGCCGAGACCACATCCTCGCGACCGACCAAAAAGCCGATGCGGGCACCGGTGACGTTAAACGACTTGGAAAGCGAGAAGAACTCCACGCCCACCTCAAGCGCACCGGGATACTGCAAGAAGCTGCCGCCGGGCTCGCCGTCAAACACGATGTCGGAGTACGCGTTGTCATGAACGATCAACAAATCATGCTCGCGGGCAAAGGCGATAATCTCCTCGTAGACCTCGGGCGTGCCCACCGAGCCGACCGGGTTCGCGGGCAGCGACACGATCATATACTTGGCACGATCGGCCACCTCGGGATCGATACCCGCCACATAGGGCAGGTAATTATGCTCGGCAACCAGCGGATAGTATTCGAGCTTGGCATCGGCGATCTTGGCACCCGCCTCAAAGACCGGGTAGCACGGATCGGGAACCAGAATGGTGTCACCCGGATCGAGCAGGGCCAGGCCCAAATGGCCCACGCCCTCCTGCGTGCCGTTGCACGACTGCACCATAGACGGCGTAATGCCCGAAACGCCAAAGCGACGCTCATAGTAATCGCACACGGCTTGCTTGAGTTCGGGCAGGTCGCGCAGGGCATACTTCCACATCTCGGGATCTTGGGCTGCCTGCGTGAGCGCCTCGACCACGTGGTCGTACGGCTTAAAGTCGGGCGTGCCCACGCTCATGTTGTAAATGGTCTTGCCCTGAGCCTTCAGCGCGAGAAGCTTGTTGTTGAGCGAGGCGAAGACCTCCGCGCCAAAGCGGTCGAGACGTTGCGATGCCTGCATGGTGCCACCTTTCGATATAAAAAACGCGGCGCTCCGACAAGAGCGCCGCGCGATACGGGCCATCAGATTGCAAAAGTGTAACGCTTGCAACCCCCGTATTGGTTCAATTTAGCCAACCTTAGTCAACTGGATTGAGCGCGTCGATCTGCGCAAGCCACAGACGCGAGCTAGCGTCACTTGGCATACGCCAATCGCCGCGCGGGTTGAGCGTCACCGAACCCACCTTGGGACCATCGGGCAGGCAGCTGCGCTTAAACTGCTGGGCAAAGAAGCGACGGTAGAACGTACGTAGCCACGTGTGGACGGTCTTGGCGTCGTAGACGCCCTCGAAGCTCTTGAGCGCCATGCGGTAGATCTTGCCCGGCTCAAAGCCAAAACGCAGCAGGTAGTAGAGGAAGTAGTCGTGAAGCTCATACGGGCCCACCAAATCCTCGGTCTTCTGCGCAATCTCGCCGTCGCCCGTGGGCGGCAGAAGCTCGGGGGACACCGGCGTATCGAGGATATCGAGCAAGACCTCGGCAATGCGCCCGCCAAACACATCGGCCGCATAGCGCACCAGATGGCGCACAAGCGTCTTAGGCACGCTCGCGTTGACGGCGTACATGCTCATGTGGTCGCCGTTATAGGTAGCCCAGCCGAGCGCCAGCTCCGACAGGTCGCCCGTGCCAATGACAAAACCGCCAGCCTGGTTGGCCAGATCCATCAGAATCTGCGTACGCTCGCGCGCCTGGCTGTTCTCGTAGGTCACGTCTTGGACGGCCGGATCGTGCTCAATGTCCTTGAAGTGCTGCTCCACAGCCGCATGGATCGAAACCTCGCGGAAGCTCACACCCAAGTCACGAGCGAGCGACTCGGCATTGGACTTAGTGCGGTGCGTCGTGCCAAAACCTGGCATGGAGACCGCCGTGATACCCGTGCGCGGCAGCCCCAGCGCATCGAAGGCACGCACGGTCACAAGCAGTGCCAGCGTGGAGTCCAAGCCGCCCGAAAGGCCGATGACGGCCGCCTTGGTGCCCGTATGGGCAAGGCGGGTCTTGAGGCCCGCAGTCTGCAGACCGAGGATCGTCTCGCAGCGCTCGGCCAAGTCGCCGTGGTCGGCCGGCACAAAGGGCGCACGCGGGAAAACGCGGTCGATATCGCAGGCATCGCGCAAGACAGGTTCTTCGGCCAGCACGCCCTCAAACGAGAACTCAACGGTCGTGGCCTCCGGCGCATCGTCCGCGCGCGTCCATGTCGTCGAGCGACGGCGCTCGGCAACCAGACGGTCAAGATCGACATCGGCCACAGCCATATCGCAGGTAAGCAGTTTAGTGGCGGCGAGCTTGGAGCCGTTTTCGTAGATAAGGTTCTCGCCCGCAAAGACCATGTCGGTCGTGGACTCGCCCTCGCTCGCGTCTGCATAGGCATAGGCACAGTACAGGCGCGCGCTCTGATTGGAGATTAGGCTGCGGCGGTAATCTGCCTTACCGATAATCTCGTCCGAGGCCGACGGGTTGAGAATCACCGTGGCACCGGCAAGCGCCATCTCGGTCGAAGGGGGCGCCGGCACCCACAGGTCCTCACAGACCTCAACGCCCAGCACCAGGTCCTCGGCGCTCTCATCACAGCAACGGTAGACAAGCCCCGAACCCAGCGGAACCGGACCCTGACCGGCAAATTCAACCCACACGGGATCGGCGGGCGCCGGAGCAAACCAACGGCGCTCATAGAACTCGCCATAGTTGGGCAGATACTTCTTGGCCGTGAGGCCCAAAAGCTCGCCCGCACAGCACACGGCGGCACAGTTGTAAATATTCTCGGCAACTGCAACGGGAAGACCGATGGTAAAGACAATCGGCAGCTCACGAGTCTCGTCGAGGATATGCACCAGAGCAGCCTCGCAGGCATGCAGCAGCGTGCGATTATGGAACAGATCAGCCGCGGTATAGCCAGTCAGATTAAGCTCGGGCAAAACCAGAGCACGAACGCCGCGCTCGGTAGCCTCGCGAACAGCCGCCAGCGCAACCTCGGCATTGCCCTCGACATCGGCAACGCGAATCTGCGGTGAGGCCGCCGCCACACGCAAAAAGCCATCAGACTGAGAAAGGTGAAGATTCATAAGAATGCTCCCGTGCGTAGACGCCATTCACAACAATTAGCAAGCCCTATTGTAGTTCAACCGCCGGGTGTAACCGCATCCCACCAACTTGGTGAGCTATTGATGAGTTGATGGTATCTGTTAAATGTCACGTACGATTCACATCTGGTGGGTACCCTGATGGCTACATGAAACGAAGCAGATTTACACCGGGAGGACCCCGTATGACAACCAAGTACACTGATGCGCCGCGCACGCGCGTCATGACACCGGCATCGCTCAACAACGGCGTGCACGAGAACCATTCCATCGGACAGACCATGGCCATTGCGCCCAAAAAGGGCCTTTTCGACGACATTTCCATTCCCCAGATCATCGCCGGCGCCGCAGCTGCCGCCACGAGCGTGGCGCTTGCTTCAAAGATCGGCATTGCCGGCTCGGTGATTGGTGCCGCCGTGAGCTCAGTCATCACTGTTGTGTCCTCGCAGGTCTATCGCCACTTTATCTCCGCCAGCGCCGAAGCAATCAAGGGCACGCATGCCGCTGTCGACTACCCTACCGGCGCCTACGAGCCCGTTGAGCCCAATGTCGAGGAGCACCTAGGTGGCGCCGCAACCACGCAGGAGATGCGCCAGGTTGCGGGACGCGCGACCACGGCGCGCGTCGCTCCCAACAGCCTGCGCGCCAAGGCGGCGGCTGAGCGCAGCCAGACGCAAAAGAAGGTCATCGTCTTCTCGATCGCTATCGCCATCGTCGCGGTCATCGCCTGCGCCGGCGCCATCCTTATCACCACTGCCGGTGAGGGTCTGGGCGAGCGTCCCGAGCCAATCCTGTCGTCGCGCACGACCGAGAGCGATGCAAATGACAACACCCAGTCGCAAGATCAGCAGGCACAGACGGACGATACGCAAGACAGTTCTACCTCTGCCAATTCGTCCTCGAACACCCAAAACCAATCGCAGGGCGTCGATTCCTCTGCGAACAACAGCGGCACGCAATCCGGCACGACTGACTCAAGCCAAACGACTGACGGCTCTCAACCGAGCACGGGCGACCAGGCGAATGGCAATACACCGAGTACGGGATCTACCGACAACAGCAACACCAACAGCTCGAGCGGAACCGCGTCCGGCACGGCATCTGACAGTTCAAGCCAAGGCACGACATCGGGCAACTAGGCACTGCATCCCCAGATAGGCAACCTGTACAACGGGCGCGAATCGACAGCGGTTCGCGCCCGTTTGCCTTGGGCGCCGTCATGGCGAGCGCCATGCGATGGTAAGATGCTTTACATGTGTAAAGAGGAGATTTGCCATGAGCAAGACAATAGTTAGGCCCATGCTTTCGCTGGGCAACCACATCTATCTGTATCGCCTGCTGCGCGATGCGATTGGGTGTGGCAAGCAAACGTTTATGACGCAGGTCGAAGAGGCTCTCGCCGTTGGCGACATGACTGCTTATGACCTGGGTTTCGAGTCCACGCGCGAGTTGCTCGAGGAGCTTAACGACTGCATTAAGCTGACCGTCTTCAAAGGCGGCCGCCTGTATGCCACCGTCATCGCCAACGAGGCATGGGATGCCGCCCTTGCCAAGGACGAGGACAAGCGCAAGGCTACCAAGGGCGCCAAGCAGTCCTACAAAAAGAAGAAGCGCGGCAAGAAGGACCTGAAGGCCGTGCGCCCCAAGCACGTTAAGCGTCCCGAGCCCGAAGCCATGGTTGGAGCCGTGCCGGAACCCGAACCCGAGACAGAGATCGAAGTCGCTATTGGAGTAACAGCAGAGGCCGAAACCGAAATCGCCGCCACGACCGATCCCGAAGTCATATCCGAGCAGGAAGCCACTGCGGAGCTCAACGAGGCATCCAAGTCGACAACCGAAGAGGCGGCTGGCCAGCCCGAGGCGCCCGTGTTCCAGAACCACGATGTCTTTGGCGACAACACCGAGGACAATCAGTCCGACGAGCTCGCGGATCAAGATGCTGCCGAGGCAACACCGGAGCCCGAGGCGCCCCAGCCTGCCATCTCGCTCACGGTTGTCTACGACCCCGAGAACGCCAACGCCGGCATCACCACCATGGTATCCACGCCGGTCGAGGCCAAGCCGAACGTCGAGGCAGAGGACACTCCGCAGGCCGATGCCAAAACCGGGACCGAAGACACGTCCATCTCCGTGGAACCGACAGATTCCATAGCTAAGCCAGAAGCGGCATCTGAGTCTGCACTTGTCATTGAGTCCGCATCCGCACCCGCCTGTGACCAGGCTCCCACACCTGCACCGACTCCGGTCCCCAATTCAGCACCGGCCCCCGCTCCCGCAGCACCGACCATCCCCGGGGACTTCCCCATCGATTTCGCGACCGAGGTCTTCTGCCCTAGCCCGCTGCTGCACCAGCTGTCGACTTATCTCCCCTACGGCGCCGACACCCTCGGCATCGTCGGCGAGTACTACTGGATCGCTCGCGAGCGCGGTACCATCGAGGCCGGCCGTAACCGCGCGAGCTTCCCCCTGCGCTACACACAGGCCGGCAAACGCCACGAAGTCACCGTACGCATTCGCCGCAACACCACCGGCGGCCTCGGAGCCACCTGGGCCATCGACAAGGTCGAAGCCCCGGTCGAGTAAAAAACGGCCTCGGATAGCCAATTGACCATCCGAGGCCGTTTGAATTCAGGCCTTTTAGTTGTCATCGGCGCATATAGACACCAGAGAAGCAAGCTCATCCTCAAGTTGCGGAGCAAAGTATCTAAAAGAAACCTGCGCTCCAGTCGGTATCGACTCAATCATATTCGCAGCATTATCTGAAACTCGGTACGATGCAGTTTCACCTGTCTTCAAATCCTCTATTGAGCAGACAGCGTCTTCAGCATCAATCGACCTAAGCACGCCTTTTCCTTGTAACATCACATCGGCATGCCCGCCAGCTATTTCTAATGAACCTGAGTCTGTCGCAGTCACTTCTCCGGAACCTCCGCGCGATATCTCTTCCTTTGTTGAACAGCCCACCAATGAAGCCATCAGCACCAAAGACAGAGCTAGACGAATCGCCCTACTTCGAAAAAGTCGTTCCATAAGTCCACGCATAATAGCTCTGATCATACTTCAGGAAGGATAAAGATGAATTCCAGCCGTCCGCTATGCCAATCATCTGCCTTGTCTCTCCAGTTTTCTTACCAGTAAGTGTGGCGTAAGCCTCCGCTGTTACAGAATGGGCTGATCCGTTGTACAAACTCGCATGTAAAACATTCGGTCTATTAGAGTTAATCTCATTTTGAATGCTCGCGATAGCCGGAGAGGAGACAGTGCGGGCGATAAGAGTACTTCCTCTGCTTGCGCAGTAATTTGTAAACCCCGTTGCACAGGTTGATATCGGCGTTCCGCCCAAAACAACGCCGGGAACAGTCTGTTCTTCATCGGAAAGAGCATGGGTATTGGTGTAATTCCATATCTGCATATATTGCGAAGGGTCGCTATATAAATTGGCAATGCCATACAGTTCCGCAACGTTCGAAAAAGCTGTCACCATACAAGCATAGTGGGCAGTAAGCCTCTTAATCTCGCTTTCATCATATGACATAAACTGAGAAATGGAACGAAATCCAGATACTGTGTAATCCTGCATTTGAGTTGCGTAAATTACGACATCGTTCCAGCTTGAAGGTTTATTCGATAAAACGACAGGCCGTCCTTCTATGGAAACAGCCGGGATTGTTCGTCCGCAATTTGTTGTTATTGAACCGTCCAAAGATTGCACACCGAATTCGAATGGATTGATCATTACGACTGGGTTATTGAAAGAATAAGACTCAACACCAAGATCTCCTCCCCGATCCATAGGGCTGACTAAGCCGTCTCCAAAACGATATCCCGTAAGTATTTCATCATCTGAAGCATCTAAAACCAAATAGCCCGCGGCTCTATTGAATGTCACAACCGGAACAATGTAGCCAAGCGGGGACCCATCAACGTCTACAAAAGGAATAGGGTCAGAAGGCGTATACGAAGAGCCGAGGAGTCCCTTTATATATTTATCGGCAAGCTCTTGCGCAATTTCTGAAGTAAATTGTATCTGCTCACCATCAATATTGCCCGTCGAAGCAAAAACCTCTTTCGGACGTGCGGCCAAGGCGACAATTGAAGACGCGACAAGTTGCAGAAAACGACGACGCGAAAGCATATGTTCTTCTTTCTAGAGGATAGAGGAGCGACTTATAAGATACTCCTATTCTATAACCTTTTTTGTAACGTTACAGCACTGGTTATATTTCAATTCGATTTGCTTATGTCCTTGTAACCCAATACGTCTTTACGTTTTAAACGGAATTAGAAAATCACTCATAGCAAAAACGGGCTTTAATCCCAAAGAGATGACTTTGATTATGAATCAAACCAGCAGCCAGGGCATAGCTGCAGTGCAATTGCTACAAGAAAGGCCGCCCTTGCTGGCGGCCTTTCTACTTGCTACTAGTCACGCGTGAGCTTGCGGTGGATACGATGCGGCTGGGCTGCGTCCTCGCCCAGGCGCTCGATACGGTTGGCCTGATAGGCCTCAAAGTTGCCCTCGAACCAATACCAGTTGCCCGGATTCTCGTCGGTGCCCTCCCACGCCAGAATGTGCGTGGCGACGCGGTCCAGGAACATACGGTCGTGGCTGATGACCACCGAGCAGCCCGGGAACTCGAGCAGCGCCGCTTCAAGCGAGGACAGCGTCTCGACGTCGAGGTCGTTCGTGGGCTCGTCGAGGAGCAGCAGGTTGCCGCCCTGCTTGAGCGTAAGCGCCAAGTTCAGACGGTTGCGCTCGCCACCGGAGAGTACGCCAGCGCGCTTCTGCTGGTCCTGGCCCTTAAAGCCAAAGCTCGCCACATAAGCGCGGCTCGGAACCTCGGTCTCGCCGACCATCATGTGGTCCAGGCCATCCGAGACGACCTCCCACAGGTTCTTGTCGGGGTCGATGCCGGAACGGTTCTGGTCGACGTAAGAAATCTTGACGGTCTCGCCCACCTCGAGCTCGCCCGAAGTCAGCGGCTCCAGGCCCACAATCGTCTTGAACAGCGTGGTCTTACCGACACCGTTGGGGCCGATAACGCCCACAATGCCGTTGCGCGGCAGGGTGAACGAAAGGTCATCGATGAGCACGCGGCCATCGAACTCCTTGTGCAGGTGATGGGCCTCGAGCACCTTGTTGCCCAGACGCGGGCCCACAGGGATGCGGATGTCGGTCCAGTCGAGCTTCTGGCTTGCGCGGGCCTCGGCCTCCATCTCCTCGTAGCGAGCCAGACGGGCCTTGTTCTTGGCCTGGCGAGCCTTGGGCGAGCTGCGTACCCACTCGAGCTCGGCCTCCATGCGCTTGGCGAGCTTGGCGTC
>UQZI01000017.1 GCA_900545555.1 uncultured Collinsella sp. | reverse complement strand
TGCAGATGCCGCTCGACCGCACCAACACCACCATCAGCTGCATCGTCACCAACGTGGAACTCACTAAGGCACAAGCCACCAAGGTCTCTCAGATGGCCGCAGACGCCTACGCACACGCCATCCGTCCCACGCACACCACCAACGATGGCGACACCATCTACACCCTCGCCAGCGGCAAACTGGGTGCCCAGGCAAGCGCCGCCGTTCCCCTAGACCTGCTGGGCATGCTCGCCGTAAGGGCTTTGCAAACCGCCATCGTAAACGGAGCCAAAACCGCCAAAACCTCCCACGGCATCCCAGGTGCTGCGAAGTAATCTCACTCGACCGTCGGCCGGAGGCGGGCGGGCATTACGTTTGCTGCTCTACAGTCCTATGCAAGACGAAGGCCACATTAAGTGGCCTTCTTTGCATGCGGAGCTCGCGACAAACGTAATGCCCGCCCGCCTCCGGCCGACTTCCAACCTTTTTCTTTTCAGCCCAGGCCCCTGTGTACCGCGCGTCGAAGATCTTCAAATTCAAATCATCTGAAAATCGATACTTATAGCAGAGGCCCCTTGGCCTTTAGTTTGATACAAGTTCCGCACGAGCCGGAAAGCACTTAATGTGCTTTCCGTGCGAGCAGGACTGTTCGCAGTAGCAAACTAAAGGCCAAGGGGCCCAGTCAACCCAACAGTATCGATAACTCAGCAGTTAGTTGAATTTGAAGATCTTTGAGGCAAGACGGTATAGGCCGAGTGTGGTTTTGTCGCCAGCGCGGCCACGCAGATTGGTAAAGAAGCCGACCACACCGTAACGTGCACGACGATACATACGCTCGTCATAGGCCTTCAAATCATTCCACAGCGTCTTTAGGCGCTCGTCGGCACAATCCTCGTCGGAAAGCTTGGTGAGCACCGAGCAGATCGCCATCATCATGGTGAAGTAGCCCATCATGTACGAACGCAGACGCGACGACTCGACATCGCTGTACAGGTGGTACGACTCCATCATGATACGCGTAACACGGAACTGCTGGTCCAGACGCTTGACCATCGTGGCCTCGTTGACGCTCTGGCCCTCGCGACCGATAAAGTAGCGATAGAGGTCGATGTCGGCGTAGTACATGGTCTTGCAACGCGGCAGTGGCACGTAGGCGTAGATGTTGTCCACATAGAACGTGTGCGGCGGCATGGGAAGGTTGGACTCGCGCAGCACATCCGTGCGATAGCACAGGCTGTGCATGAGCAGATTCTGGTCCAGGCGGAAATGGCCGATCTGGTCCCAGGTAAAGATCTTTTTTCGAGGCAGGGCAAACTTGTAACCAATGGCCGTATGCGTACCCTCGTAAACCTTCTCGTACACGTAGTTCGAGATAAACAGGTCAACGCGCTGGTCGCGCTCTTCAAAGCCGCGCAGAATCGACAGCATGGTCGAAAGGGCAGCGCCGTCAAGCCAGTCGTCCGAGTCGACAACCTTGTAGTAGGTGCCCTGCGCCTCGCGCAGACCCGAAAGGACGGCAATACCGTGGCCGCCATTCTCCTGGTGCACCGCGCGGATGATTCCAGGATAACGGGCCTCCCACTCGTCGGCCTTGGCGGCCGTCTCATCCTTGGAGCCGTCGTCCACCACGATAATCTCGATATCGGTGGCATAATTGCTCCCCTCCAAGATGGAGGTGATGCAATGGTCCATGTCCTTAGCGGCGTTATACGAGGGAATACCGAATGTTATGACTTTATGCATGGCAGGCGATAATCTCATCCGAAAGATCGAGGGCGGAATTGGTCACGGCATCCATATCGTAGTAACGATACTCGGCCAGACGACCCACCGGGTGGAAGTTTGTCAGGTTCTGGACGCGCTCAAGATAGCGCTCATAGAGCTCACGGTTCTCGGGCTCAAGAATGGCGTAATACGGCGTCTCGCCCGAGCCGGGCGTATAGGCCTTGGAGTACTCCTTCATGATGGTGGTCTTGCCGGGCAGGACCTGACCAGTCATGTTCTTGAACTCGGTAATGCGCGTGTAGTCCTCGCTCGTGGTGTAGTTGACGGTGCCCACGGGCTGGAACTGATCCATATCGAGCGTCTCGAACTTCATGTCGAGCGTACGGTACGGAAGAGCGCCCAGGTCGAGGTTGAACAGCTCATCGAGCGGACCGGTATAAACGATCTCGCCGCCGTAGACCTTGCCACCGATCTTGACGGTGGTCTCGTCAATCTCAAAGAGATCGCGGGCGTCCACGTCGCAGAACACGTCGATCAGGTCGTGGTCGAGCATATGCTCGAACAACGCCGTGTAGCCGTCCTGCGGCATACCCTGGAAGGGAGCCTGCGGGAAGTAGCGGTCATCATCGCCCACAAAGATGGGAACGCGGCCGGTGATCGAGGGGTCGATCTGATCGGGCGTCTGGCCCCACTGCTTCATGGTGTAATGCAAAAAGACGTTCTCGTAGACGTAATCGGCGACCTCGGCAAGATCCGGGTCGTTCTTCTTACGCAGCTCCATGATGGGCACCTTGACATCCTTGCCAAAGGTCTCCACGAGCTTCTGATACAGCTCCTCGCCGCGCTCGTCACCAAAGGCGAGCTTGAGACTCGCATGGTTGAAAGGCACGGGCATAAGGGTGCCGTTGATGTTGGCGAGCACCTTGTGCTGATAATCCGTCCACTTGGTAAAGCGCGACAGGAAATTGTGCACGCGCTCGTTAAAGGTGTGATAGATATGCGGACCGTACTCGTGGATCAGGATTCCGGCCTCGTCAGTGCAGTCATAGGCATTGCCCGCAATGTGGCTACGGCGCTCCAAAACGGCAACACGATAGCCGATGGTCTCGGCAAGACGGCGGGCGCAAACGGCACCGGCATATCCAGCACCGACGACAATCATGTCGTACGCGCCGGCGTTAAAGCCTTCAGGCAGGCCTGAGGTAATCTGCATCGATACTCCTTGTCAAAAGCCACACGCTTTTTAACTGGGCTTTTTCTCGAACATACGTCGAGACATATTTATCAGAGCGATTATAGCGCTAATGCGTCCTATAATGAGCTTGCCACACAAGGAAAGCTCAAGCACCGCGGCGTACATTATTGAAAGGTAAACCCGCTAGCAGCGGGTTTATTCGTGAACAGCCGGGCGCCTGGAGCTTAGTGAAACGCTTGTAAGGAGTAACATGAGCGATTTCCTTAACCGTATGAAGTCTGCCGCCAAGGCCGACCTTAAGACGATCGTCCTGCCCGAGGGCGAGGATCCGCGCACCATCGTCGCGGCCACCAAGATCATCGAGGAGGGCCTGGCAAAACTCGTCATCCTGGGCAACCCCGACGAGATCAACGTTCCCGGCGCCACCGTCATCGATCCGCGCAATGCCGAGAAGCACGAGGAGTACGCGCAGAAGTTTGCCGAGCTCCGCGCCAAGAAGGGCGTCACCATCGAGCAGGCTCGCGCCCAGGTGATGGACGCCACCTACTTTGGCACCATGATGGTCAAGATGGGCGACGCCGACGGCCTGGTCTCCGGCGCCTGCCACTCCACCGCCGACACCCTGCGCCCCGCGCTGCAGATCCTTAAGACCGCCCCGGGTACCAAGCTGGTCTCGGCCTTCTTCGTGATGTGCACCGACACCCCGCAGTTCGGCACCGACGGTACGCTGATCTTCGCCGACTGCGGCCTCAACATCAACCCGTCCTCCGACGAGCTATCCGAGATCGCCATCGCCTCCGCTCACTCCTGGTCCACCTTTATGGGCAGCGTCGAGCCGCACGTGGCCATGCTCTCCTACTCCACCATGGGCTCCGCCGGCGGCGAGGTCGCCAAGAAGGTCCAGGAGGCCGTGAAGTTCTGCAAGGAGAAGGCTCCCGAGCTCGCCATCGATGGCGACCTGCAGCTCGACGCCGCCATCGTTCCCACCGTCGCCCAGCTCAAGGCCCCCGGCTCCTCCGTTGCCGGCAAGGCCAACGTGCTTGTGTTCCCCGATCTCGAGGCCGGCAACATCGGCTACAAGCTGGTCCAGCGCTTCGCCGGCGCCGACGCTTACGGCCCCATCCTGCAGGGCATCGCCAAGCCGGTTAACGACCTTTCGCGCGGCTGCTCTGCCGACGACATCGTGGGTGTCGTGGCCATCACCGCCGTCCAGGCTCAGATGGCTGAGTAGCGGACATACCCCCTCGGGACCCTACAGGGTAAAGCTCTGAAAACGTCCTCGGACATGTCGGAAGCCCCCGCTGCGCACTACGTGCGGCGGGGGCTTCCTCCGTCCTGCGGAATGTTTTCAGAGCTTTACCCTGTAGGGTCCCTGCCACGACGTAGCAATCAGAGCATCTGGAGTGGACGGCGGCTTGGCTACGAGCTGGAGCTGAGGATCAGAATGGATGGGTGTCGTTGCTGGGAGCGCAGGCGTTACTGGTGATGATCACTTTGGGACTGGAATTTCCGCCTGCTAGCAAAAAGGCCTCCTGAGCTGCTGCTCAGGAGGCCTTTTGTTCAATCGCAAGCGAACGCACTAGTTGTTCTTGGTCAGGCGCTCGACGTCGTGGGCGATCATGTATTCCTCGTCGGTGGGGATGACCATGACCGTAACGGCGGAACCGGCGGCGCTGATGACCTGCGGTCCGTTGCCCACGGCCTCGCGGTTCTTGTTGTTGTCGATGCGCACGCCCAGCCACTCAAAACAGTCGCAGAAGGCCTTGCGGATCGACCAGTCGTTCTCGCCGATGCCGGCGGTAAAGGTGATGGTATCCACGCCCGCCATAGAAGCGATCATAGAACCGGCCTGCTGCATGGCCTTGTAGGCGAACATATCGAAGGCGAGCAGGCAACGTTCATCGCCCTCGGAGGCGCGCGTACGGATGTCGCGGGCGTCGTTGGAGATGCCCGAGATGGCAAGCAGGCCAGACTGCTTGTTCATCATGTCGTCGACTTCCTGGTAGCTGTAGCCGCCCTCGCGCTGCAGGTAGCACACGGTGGCCGGATCGATGGAGCCGCAGCGGGTTCCCATCATCAAGCCGTCGAGCGGCGTGAGGCCCATCGTGGTATCGCGGCAAACACCGTCCTCGATAGCGGCAAGCGAGGCACCGTTACCTAGATGGCACGAAAGCAGGCGGTGGCAGCGCGAACCCAGGATCTCCTTGGCCATCATCCACTCGTAGCGGTGGCTCGTTCCGTGAGCGCCGTACTTGCGCACGTGATACTTGTCGCACACGTCCTTGGGCAGGGCGTAGGTGTAGGCAACCTCGGGCATGGTCATGTGGAACGAGGTGTCGAAGACGGCCACGTTGGGCAGCTCCGGATACTTCTCGCGGCAATACTCAATCGCCGCGGCCTCGCCGTAGTTGTGCAGCGGAGCCAAGGGAGCCACCTCAAGAATCTTGGCCATAACCTCGTCGTCGACGACCGCGGAATCATCGAAGTACCAACCGCCCTGAACGATGCGATGTCCAATGCCATCGATCGTAAAGTCGGTCTTCTCGAGTTCCTCGAGCACACGTGCGATAGCCGAACGGTGATCCGGGAAGGGAACCTCCTCGGTTTGCTTGGCGCCACCGTTCTCGGTGTGGCCAAAGATGCCCATGTCCGAACCGATGCGCTCGCAGTTGCCCTTGGCGAAAACCTCGCGGGTATCGGTATCCAAAAGCTGGTATTTAAGGCTTGAGCTACCGGCGTTGACAACAAGTACGTTCATGAGACTCCTTTGCAGTGCGATACGGTCGGCGCAGACCGCTCAAGGCGGCCGTATGTTAATAAGAAGTTATCACAACTTGATAAATAGCTATCAGGCATATCGCCCAACGAGTTCAAAAGAGGGGCTGAACGGCATGTTGCCGTCCAGCCCCTCCCCTCTTGTAATTACTTGGCGTTGACGATGCGCTCGACGTCGGAAGCGATCATGAACTCCTCGTCCGTGGGGATGACAAAGATTTTGACCTTGGAATCCTTGGCAGACAGGCACCAAGCGCCGTCACCACGCAGGGCGTTGCGGGCATGATCCATCTTGACGCCCATAAAGGCCAGGCGGTCGGCAACGCCGGCGCGGACGGCCGGAGCATGCTCGCCGATGCCGGCGGTAAAGACCAGGGTGTCCATACCGCACATAGAAGTAGCCATCTCGGCCGCCTTGGCGGCAATCTTGTAGACAAACATGTCGAAGGCGAGCTGAGCCTCGGGGTCACCAGCGGCGGCGAGCTCCTCGACGTTGCGGCAGTCGTTGGTCTTGCCGCCGGTCACAGCCAAAAGACCGGACTTCTTGTTCATCATCTCGTCGACCTCGTCGAAGGTATAGCCGCCCTCGCGCTGCAGGTAGCACACGGTAGCCGGGTCGATGGAGCCGCAGCGGGTGCCCATCATGACGCCGTCGAGCGGCGTCAGGCCCATGGTGGTGTCCATGCACTTGCCGTCCTCGATGGCGCACAGGGAAGCGCCGGAGCCGATATGGCACACGACGACCTTGCGGGCCTCGCCGTTGGTCATCTCGGCGACCTTTTTGGAGATGTAACGGTAGCTGGTGCCGTGGGCGCCGTACTTACGGATGTGCAGCTTGTCGCAGACATCTTTGGGCAGGGCGTAGGTCTTGGCGACCTCGGGCATGTTGAAGTGGAAAGCAGTGTCGTAGACCGTGACATTGGGCAGGTCGGGATACTGCTCCAGGCAGTACTCGATAACGTTAGCCTCGGGGTTGTTGTGCAGCGGGGCGAGCGGGGCAACCTCGCGGATCTTGGCGAGAACGTCCTCGTCGACGAGGGAGGAATCACCAAAGTACCAGCCACCCTGAACGATACGGTGACCAATGCCCTCGATCTTGACGCCGTTGGCCTCGAGGTCCTTCAGAACGACCTCGATGGCGACCTTGTGGTCGGGGAACTCGATGTTCTCGGTCACCTTCTTGGAACCGTTGGCAGCGTGGGTGAAGGTACCGCCGGTAAAGCAGACGCGCTCGCAGGAGCCCTTTGCGGACACCTTGTGGGACTTGGTATCGATGACCTGATACTTAAGGGTCGAAGATCCTGCGTTGACGACCAGAACGTTCATGTGTCTCCCTACTAACAGGCGGTGTGGCGCCGCCAGGTTACATACGCTTCAATAATAAACCCAAACGCCCTCGCGCTCGGGTTTATTGCGTTGATATATAAGTTATCGGTGCTTGAGCTTCCGTTTCATTGCAAGGAAGAAGCGCCCTCAGATGAGGTTCTCGCCCAGGTTTTTGCCGCCGAGGACGTGCATATGGAAGTGCATGACGGTCTGGCCGGCGTTGACGCCCTTGTTGGAGATGACGCGGAAACCGTCCTCCAGACCCTTGGCCTTGGCGACCTCCTGGATGGCGTGAGCTATGGCGCCCATGGTCTCGGCGGGTACGTTGTCGGCGATGTCGCTGTAGTGCTTCTTGGGGATCACGAGCGTGTGGACCGGCGCCTGCGGGTTGAGGTCGTCGAAGGCGATGACCTGGTCGTCCTCATAGACAACGGTCGAGGGGATCTCGTGGTTGGCAATTTTGCAGAAGATGCAATCGCACATAGCTGGTTCCTTTCTTACAGACCAAGGTAATTATATTTGGTCGAGATGCTTAGAACGAAAGGTTATCATCGGTGTTGGCGGCCTCGCCGTCGGCGAGCACGTCGTTGCCGTCGACGTCCTTAAGGAGCACCGAGACCTTCTGCTCGGCATCGGACAGGCGGGTGCGCAGGCTTTTGAGGAGCTCGACGCCGCGGGTGTAGCTCTCGAGCGACTCCTCAAGCTCCATATCGCCCGACTCCAGGCTGCGGATGATGAGCTCCAGCTCCTGCGAGGCCTGCTTGTACGTAAGCTGCTCGACCGGGGTCTTCTCTGCCATATCTGTTTCCTTTCCTAAGGGTCTATCACTGCGAAACGCGGTCTACTCGACCGTATCGACCGTTGCTGCCACGTTGCCGTCTGCCATGCGCACGCGAATGGCGTCGCCAGGCTTAAAGGTCTTGGCACTCGTAGCCACACCATCATCGCTGTACGCGATGGAATAGCCGCGAGCAAGCACTTTGAGCGGCGACAGGGCATCGAGCGACGCTGCCGCACGGCTCAGGTCGGACGCTGGCTTGCTGAGCATCGTGCGCCCTTGATGCTCTAGGCGGGAACTCGCAAGCGTGAGCGCATGGCGCTTACCATCGAGCCCCGAGGTGCTTGTAATCAGACGCTCGGGCAAGCGCTCAAAGTTGGAGCGGAATGTCCCGACCGAGCGTACTATGGCGCCCGACAGGCGATCGGCAGTCAGTGCAAGCTCCGATTCGCGACGCTCGACCATAAATGTGGGGTCGTTGAGGCACGGGCGACACGCAGCGGCATCGAGCGCATCACCCAAGCGAGCCGTATAGGTATCCCAGGCACGGCGACCGCGCTGATCGAGCATCTCCAGGTCGACCTGGGCCGACCCAATCATCGATGCCATCGCGGCACCCAGACGCTGATGGCGCGCCTCGAGCACATCGGCCAACTCCGTCATAGCCGGCGCCACCGATTCTGCCGCCGCCGTGGGCGTGGAGGCGCGTCGGTCGCTCACCATGTCGCAAATCAAGGTATCGGGCTCATGGCCAATGCCGGTCACCACGGGCACAGGACAAGCCGCCACCGCGCGGGCAAGCTCCTCGTCATTAAAGGTCATGAGGTCCTCAAAGGAGCCGCCGCCGCGCACCAGCAAAATACAGTCGGGTGCCGGCGTAATGGAAGCGGCGCGGCGCAAGCCATCAATGAGCTCGGCCGGCGCACCCTCGCCTTGAACCTTGGCGCCCACGCAGACAAGCTCGACGAGCGGGTTGCGACGGCGCAGCGTACGCTTGACGTCGTCGATTACCGCACCGGAAAGCGAGGTGACGACCGCCACGCGTGAGCAAAACACCGGGATGCGGCGTTTGCGGGACTCGTCCATCAGTCCCTCGCGGCGTAGCTTTTCGGCCAACTGCGCCACCTGTTGACGCAGCAGACCCTCCCCCGCCAGCGAAAACGAGCGAGCGACAAAGCTCATGCGGCCCGTGGCCTTATAGAGATTGAAGCTGCCCTTAAAGCTCACCTGCATGCCGTCACGCAGATCGAAGGTACGCTTGAGATAGGCGCCCTTCCAGATGATGCAGTCGACGGCGGCCGAGTCGTCTTTAATCTGGAAGTAGCAGTGGCCGCTTCGGGCATTGGGACCACGGAAACCCGTGACCTCGCCCAGGACGGTCAGCTGCGGAATGGCATCGAGCGCACCGGCGGCGATCTCTACCGCCTGGCTCACGCTGAGCTCCTTACGCTCCTGCTCGTCCGAACCGTCGAACTCGGCGGAAACGGCATTGCCGGTTAGATTCCAGCCTGCCACGCAGCCTCCTTTCGTCATCGTGCACAAAGGCTCTGGCCCTGCGCAAATTCAAGTCCAACACATAGTACAGCGCCGCGGGGACACAAATTCCCGCGGCGCCCAGCGACCCAATTTGTTATCGGTTGGAGTTTCTGTTGTATCGAGCCATAAGATAGAGCAGCTGAATAATCGAGGTGAGCGCCGCAGCCACATAGGTAAGCGCGGCGGCCGTCAGCACCTTCTTGGCACCGTTGACCTGCTTGGAGCTCATACCCGACTGCTCAATATACGCCACGGCGCGGCGGCTGGCATCAATCTCGACCGGTAGCGTAACCAGTTGGAACAGCACGCTAAACGAGAAGAAGATCAGTGCGAGGGTCGTGAGTCCCGCGATGTTCATAAACAGGCCCATGAGCAGCACGATGGTCCAAGTGTTCTGGGTAAAGTTGACGACCGGCACGAGGGCGGTGCGTACCTTCATCATGGCATAGCCGCTTTGACGCTGCGCGGCATGGCCTGCCTCGTGACAAGCGACAGCGACGCTTGCGACCGAGCCGCCCGAACGGTTGGAATCCGACAGATACAGATTGTTGTCCTGCGGGTTGTAGTGGTCGGTAAGCTCACCAGCGACGCCCTTGATGCCCACGGCATTGCAGCCGTTGGCGTCGAGCATGCGGCGAGCGACCGTGGCGCCCGTGTCGCCGTCCGAGCGAACCTTGGACCACGTCTTGTACGTCGAATTGATATAGCTCTGCGCGGCAAGGCCAAGCACCGTGCAGACAAGCACAACCAGCAGGTACAGCGGGTCGATACCAAAGCCGTATCCATAGTAATAAGGCATGCGAATTCCTCCGAATCGAGTTACACGTTGGAGGCATTTTACCCACTCGCCCAGCAGGCAAATCAACATCGATGTTTTGGCAATGTCAGCGAAAACGGCCGAGAGCGAGCAAGGTGACGTGAAAGAGAAGCGACGCGTACTTTGGTACGCGAGCGACGATTGAACGTCAGATTGCTCGCTCTCGGCCGTTTGCAGCGTCGAGCTGTTACGCGGTTTGGTAAAACCGCGTAACTATATACCTATAACAACTCAATCTTTCCGTCCTTCACGGTGAGCCCCATATTGCCGGAAAGCAGATCGTCCAGGCGCGAACCCACAAGCTCAAAACGCCAGCCTTCGCGCAGGGGGCTTTGCTCAGGATGCTCGATGTAATCGGCCAGGTCATCGCGCGAGGCAATGACCGAGGTCGCCACCCCCGAGCGCTCGGCAACCAAGCGAATAAGCGCATACATCAGGTCCGTCACGCTCTCAAGCTCCGGCGAAATCTGGCGATGCCCGCGCACCATGAGCGGCAGGCGATCGTGCGGGCAGCTCGCACCGCGCTTGATGGCCATGAGCGCGCCGTCCACGTCGCGCTCCCCCAACTGATCGGTACCGCGAATGCTACGGAACTCCTCAACGCGCACGGGATTGCGCTTAACGAGCGCCAGCAGCGTATCGTCGGACATGACCCACTTGCGCGGGATGTTGCGGCGCTCGGCGCGGTCCTCGCGCCAGGCGGCGAGCTCGCGCGCGATGCCCAACTGGTGACGGCTGCACGAATTGATGCGTTTGACCTTACGGAACGCCTCGTGGCGATCGGCGCGATAGTGCGACTCGTCAGCCAGCGGGCGCAGCTCGTCGAGCACCCAGTCCACGCGGCCCAGCTCGCGCAGGCGGCTCATCATCTCGGTATAGGCGACGATCAGGTACTTGACGTCATCAATCGCGTACTCGATCTGTTTGTCGGTCAGCGGGCGACGCGACCAGTCGGTCAGCGACTCGGTCTTGGGCAGCGAGACGCCGCAAAACGTCTGCACGAGCGCGCCGTAGGAAATCTGCTGGCGTTCGCCCAAAAAGGCGGCGGCCACCTGCGTGTCAAAAATGGGACGCGGCAGCGCGCCCACGGTATGGAGCATAACCTCCATATCCTGCGAGCAGGCGTGGAAGACTTTGGTCACGCTCTCGTCGGCCATAAGCTCGGCCAGCGGCGACAGGTCGTCGATCACCAGAGGGTCGACCGCTACGCTCTCGGCAGGGGTGGCAATCTGGACCAGGCACAGACGCGGATGGAACGTGCGCTCGCGCAAAAACTCGGTATCGACGGCAATCGCGTCGAACTCACGGGCGCGCTGGCAAAAGTCGAGTAGAGCCTGATGTGTGGAAATGTACATATCAACCCATCGAATAAGGTTAGGCCCGAAAAACACGGGTAGGATATCGGCATTGCCTTACAACTATACTCGGTTAGTCACAGAACGGGAACGTAAGTATGCGCTGCCTTATCATCCACAACCCGGCATCGGGCCCCAGCTCAGATGAAATCTACGCGTTCACGCACGCCCTCGCGCAGGGCGGCGACGAGGTCGTGATGCGTTTTATCGGCGATGGCATGGAACCCGAGGACGCCGTGGCAGACGTGCGCGAGTTTGATCGCGTGGTGATTTCGGGCGGCGACGGCACCGTCTCCAACGTGCTCGACCAAATGCGCGGATGCGGCGTCCCCACGCTCGTCTTCCCCTCCGGTACGGCCTGCCTGTTCTTCAATAACATCGGTAATGCCCCCGAGGCAGCGGCACTTGCCAAGGCCTGCCGCGCCGGTCGCACGGTCAAAGTAGACATGGGCGAGCTCTTTTGGCTCGACGAGAACGGCAACGAAAAGCGCCACGGCTTTATTATCATCGCCGGATCGGGCTACGATGCCGAGATCATGATGAAGGCCGCCCCCACCAAAAACGACATCGGCGAGATCGCCTACTTCCTCTCCGCGCTCGCCACGCCCAACCCCACGGTGGCGCACTTTACCATCGAGCATGACGGCATTGTCGAGGAGCTCGATGGCATCTGCTGCATGGCCGGCAACACCTCGGTCATCCAAAACGACATCAACCTGTTCCCCGATTGCCGCATGAACGACGGCATGGTCGACATCGCGGTCATCGAGCCCGTAAAAACCGTGCAGCTGCTCCCGACCGTGATCACCGCCGCGCTCGACCCCGCCGGCAAGGTGCTCGGTCGTCCGCAGTTTAAGATCATCCAGACCAAGGAAGCCAAGATCACCTGCACCCCGTCGCTGGGCATGCAGTTCGATGGCGAGATTATCTCCAGCAATTCGGGCGTCTTTGGAGCCCGCGCGCTTCCGCAATGCCTCGACCTCATCGTCGACGAATTCTCACCGCTCGGAAAATAGGAGGACCCCATGAACGACAATCCCCTGATCGGCTTTATTGTCATCGTCTTGGCCATGCTCGTCGGTTACGCCATCAACGTGATTCACCGCCGAAAGAAGTAAATCCACATTGGTATGATATTCATCCAGTTATCGACTCTCCCGCTGTTTATGCAAATCCTAAACAGCGGGAGAGTTTTCTTTTTGAGCGCCGTCTAATGCTTTATTCAGCTACAGTAAATGCAGGGTGCCTTTATTTAACTAAAGCTATATAATGAGTATTATTATCCGTTCATCGTATATTTCTTCACGCTCATCGAGTAAAAGCTGTTGTCGAATGAATACTCTTTACACTTCCTTTAGGCTAGTAGATGTATTTATTAGCTGAAACTCCGTACGGTTTCGCGGGGTTTCAACAGTTGGGAGGGATTATGAGGTTTACTCATCCTGTCAACACGCTCAAGAAGCTCGGCTGCGGCCTTGCGTTTGGAGCAGCGGCCATCATGGCCATGCCGACTTCGGCGCTCGCCTGCACCCAGATCTACATGGGCAGCAAGCTCACGGCCGACGGCAACACGTACTACGGCCGTTCCGAGGACTTCGGTCCGCGCTACATCAAGCACTTTGGCATTGAGCCCGCACACAAGGACGGCAACGAGTACACCTCGGTCGAGTCCGGTTTTGAGTACAAGTCCAAGGGCGCAACCTACCGCTACACCTTCGTTCGCGACAACCCCTCGCAGTGGGAAGATCGCTACGACGCATATTCCGAGGCAGGCATCAACGAGAAGGGCGTCTCCTGCTCTGCCACGTTGAGCACCTCCTATAACGAGAAGGCCGAAGAGGCCGACCCCATCACCGAGGAGACTGGCATTGGCGAATACAACTACGCCAGCGTCATTCTGGGCGAGAGTGCCACGGCCCGCGAGGGTGTCGAGCTCCTCGGCAGCCTGATTGACGAGCAGGGCGTCTGCTCCAACGACCAGATCATCATTGCCGACAACAACGAGACCTGGCTGTTCGCCGGACTTTCTGGCCATCAGTGGATTGCCATGAAGCTCGCCGATGACATCGCCTCGGTCAACCCCAACATCGGCAGCCTTAACTACAAGGTTAACCTCGACGACACCGAGAACTGCCTCCACTCCGAGGGCATCGAGTCTATGCCTAAGGAGAAGGGCTTTGCCGAGTACACCGACGGCAAGTTCGACGTCGCCAAGACCTACGGCGAGGAGATTGGCGAGGCCGGCATGCACCAGTGGTCGCGCTATATCCAGGGCCGCAATTACTTCATGGCTCCGCTTGCTGAGGGCACCGACTACGAGATCGTCAAGGACGAGCGCGAAGACGCTCGCGCGACGACCGGCGCCCTGATCCACGAAATGCAGCCGCTGTTCTTCCAGCCCGGCAAGTCCGACTGGAACACCTTTGAGATGATTCGTTCCTTCGCCGCTCGCGGCGAGAATGTCGCCGGCCTCAACGCCAACACCGACGGCGCCTATGCCATCGGCTCCAACCGCAACACCGAAATCCACACCTTCCAGATCCGTCACGGCATGGACCCCGAGATCGCGACCATCCAGTGGGAGATGCTCTCCAACGCCGAGTTCTCCGTCGCTATCCCCCTCTATTCCGCACTGCTCACCGAGGTCAGCCCCTACTTCAGCGATCAGGATGTCTCCTTCGATCACTGCGAAGAGGAAGACGTCGTGAACAACGAGGAGCCCAAGAACTCCATCAACTACGTCCTCATGGACATCAACACGCTCGCCTATGAGAACCGCGACCACTGCGCCACCGGCGTCCGCGCCTATCTCGACGCCCTGCAGAAGGAACTCATCGAGCAGAACCTGACCGTCGACGAGGCCATGCAGGCCGAAGAAGGCACCGAAGCCCGCACCGCCCTGGCCAACAAGGCCGGCAAGGCTGCAACCAAGAACACCTATGTTAAGTGCAAGGCCATGCTCGAGGAAATGCGCGATTACCTCAAGAAGGGCGACTTCTCCGAGAAGTTCGTCCCGAGCGACTACGATGCCGACAACGATTGCCTGGTCGAGTCCATCACCTACGCCGACGAGGCCCTTTCCGATGAGGACGTGGCCGAGCCCGAGGCCGAAGAGGAAGAGGTCACCGAGGAGAAGTCCGAGGGCAACAACATGGCCGCCATGGCCGTTGGCGCCGTCGTCATCATCGGTGTCTGCGCCTACGTGATCTATCGTCGCAAGAAGGCCTAAGGCCCTCATGTCTTAGCTGAGCGGACAAGGCAGCCATGGCAGCCTCGCCCGCTTAGCCCGCTCTTTTGACCGACGGGAAACCCGCCTGAAATCTTTTCAAAAAAGATTTCCCCGCACACACTTCGCTGTGCTATAGTGCAGCGCAACAGCAACTAGGTGCGACCGCGCCACGGCATCACGAAAGGAGCCACCAACATGAAGAACACGATGACGTCTCTCAACAACTGGTGGTGGCGTGATGCGAATACGATCGGTCGACGGTGAGTCCCTCACGCCTGTTTTTGCGCTCTAGGTGATTGGAAGGCCTCCGGTTTCGACCGGGGGCCTTTTTCTATCTCGAGCCCGATCGCATTCGCATCACGCGCCTCCGTTTTTTCTTGCACTCCCCTTCCGAAAGGATTTTCACCATGTCTCAGAACACCACCGCCACCCAGCCCCGCACCGTCCAGACCGCCGACCGCGGCAAACTCGATGTCCGCGCCCTCGTCCTGCTCGCCATCCTGCTCGCCGCCGGCTTCATCCTCAACTTCACCGTCGGCAAGGCAATCTCGGGCATCTCGGGCGGCATGATCAGCCCCGAGTTCATCATCTCGGCCTTCTGCCTCACTATCCTGGTCGTTCGCCCCAACATCGGCCAGGCGCTCGTCATTGGCCTCACCTCGGCTGCCGTGATCCAGATCACCACCACCTCGCCGTTCGTCGATTTTGCCGCCGAGGGCATCGCCGCCATGCTCATGGCCGGCATCGTCAACGCCGCCGGCAAGAACGGTCAGGTCAAACCCGCCATCGCCATTGTCGCAACCTTCCTGACCACCTTTGTCTCGGGCGTCATCTTCATGGTCATCAAGATGGCCATGCTCGGCGTGGTCGGCGAGCTCGCCGCCGCCATGTTGCCCGTCGTCGCCATGACCGCCGTCTTTAACGCCATTCTGGTCGGCGCCCTCTACCTGCCCATCCAGAAGGCCCTGAAGCTCAACTAACCCACAGTGCCCCATCGGTAAAGACTGTCCCAAACAACTAGCTCTTGGGGACGTTCTTAAACGACTAATCATTAAAGAACGTCCCCAATGACTATGAAAGGTATCCATGGAAACGATCATCAACGTCGACGATGTCTCGTTCTCCTATGGCACGCAGACCGAGCAGGCGCTTAGCCACATCTCGCTCAGCGTGAACAAGGGAGATTTCATCGGCATCATCGGGCCCTCGGGCGCCGGCAAGTCCACGCTTTCCGCCTGCCTGTCGGGCGCCGTGCCCCACCACTACACCGGCACGTTCTTTGGGTCCGTCATGGTTGACGGCCACGACACCTGCGAGGTCTCGCTCACCGACGTATCGCAGATCGTCGGCAGCGTGCTGCAAGACATCGACACGCAGATGGTCGCCTCCGTGGTTGAGGATGAGATGCTCTTTGGCCTCGAGAACTTTGGCGTGCCGCACGACCAGATTGAGCAGCGCGTCACCGAAACCCTCGAGACCGTCGGCATCAGCGACCTGCGCGACCGCGAGATCGCCACCCTCTCGGGCGGACAGAAGCAAAAGGTAGCCATCGCTGCCATCCTCGCTATGCGTCCGCGCGTCTTGGTTCTCGACGAGCCCACCGCGGCACTCGACCCCGCCAGCTCCACGTTGGTCTTCGAGACGCTGCGTGAGGCAAACCGCACACTTGGAATCACCATCGTCGTCGTTGAGCAAAAGGTCGCCCTGCTCTCGGAGTACTGCAACCGCGTGCTCGTGCTCAACCATGGCGAAATCGCGCTGCAGGGCGAGCCACACGAGGTCTTCGCGCATACCGACGAGCTTCGTGCCATCGGCGTCGACTGCCCTCGCGTCACGCGTATCTTCAATAGCCTCGAAACCGATGGTCTAGTAAGCGGTACCCCTTGCTTGGATGTCGATGAGGCCGAGTGCCTGATTTCGGGCATCGTCGACCCCGCACGCGCGGCTATCGAAGCCCAGGCGCCCGCCGGTTCCCCGCATGCACCGTCGTTGCGCCCTCATGCCAAGGACGCCGAACCCGTACTCACCTTCGACCATGTTGAGTTTGCCTATCCCAATGGCGGAGCCGCCGTACACGACCTTAGCCTGACGCTCTATCCTGGCGAGCTCGTGGGCATCGTCGGCCAAAACGGTGCCGGCAAGACCACGCTCACCAAGCTGCTCACGGGTCTGCTCAAGCCCGCCTCGGGCAGCGTGCGCGTCACGGGACTGGATACCGCAACCGTCCCCACGAGCCGCATTGCCCGCGAGGTCGCAACCCTCTTCCAAAACCCTGACCGTCAAATCTGCAAGGACACCGTGCTCGACGAGGTCGCCTTTGGCCTGGAGCTTGCCGGCATCGACCATGCCGAGGCGCTGCGTCGCGCCCAGCTCGTCATCGACCGCTTTGGCTTGCCGGCCGACGAGGCGCCTTTCTCGCTTTCGCGCGGCCAGCGACAAATGGTGGCACTCGCCTCCGTCGTGGTCGTAGAGCCCAAAATCGTGGTGCTCGACGAGCCCACGAGCGGCCTTGATTACCGCGAGTGCATGACCGTCATGGAAACGGTGCGTACCATGGCCGAGCGTGGCTGCGCCGTAATCATGGTCTGCCACGACATGGAAGTCGTCTCCGACTTTGCCGAGCGCATCGTAGTAATGGCCGACGGTCGCATCCTCGATCGCGGCCGCACGCACGAGCTGTTCTCGAACATCGAACTCATGCAGCATGCCTACGTTGAGCCGCCCCAGGTCATCGAACTCTCGCGCCGTCTGGCATCTTCCGTCTCGCCCGCTTTTGCGCAGGTGAGCGAGGTCACCGATGTCGTTCGAATTACCAAGGAGATGGTCCACCGTGGTTAACGTCATCGACTACATGCCGGGCGATACGCTGCTGCATCACCTGAATCCCGTCGTCAAACTGGGCCTCGCCGCCGCCATCATCGTCGGCATCTTTTTGTCCGACACCTACGTGGCGCTGCTGGGCTTTCTGGCGCTCACGCTCGCACTGGGAGCTTACGCCGGCGTCGTCGACCGTCTGTTCTCGCTGCTCAAGTTGCTGATTCCGCTCGCGCTTATCATGCTGATGCTCCAGCTGGCCTTTATGCGCGATGGCAACGTGGTGTGGGGTTTTATCACCGACACGGGCCTCATCACAGGATCGAAGGCCTGCCTGCGCCTGCTGGGTGTGGCGTTACCACTCATCCTCATGCTCATGGTGACCAAGCTCAACGACCTTGCCAACGCCTGCGTCGAGGTGCTGCATGTGCCGTATCGCTATGCCTTCACCTTTACCACGGCGCTGCGCTTTGTACCGGTGTTTGGTCAGGAGATGAACGCCATCATGGAGGCGCAGACCGCACGCGGCGTCGAGTACGACACCAAGAACCCCATCAAGAAGCTTAAGCTCATGCTGCCACTGTGCGTGCCACTGCTCATCTCGAGCGTGGGCAAGACCGATGCCACAGCCTTGGCAGCAGAACAGCGCGGCTTCTATCTGCGCACACGCGCCAGCTCGTACAAGCGCTATCCCATCAAGGGTCTGGACATCGCCGTGCTCATCGTCAGCATCGCCCTCATCGCCATCGGCTTCCTGTTCTAGTTCACCACCGACAGCAACCACCCAACGCAAAAGGCCTCGGCTCGCACCAAACGAGCCGAGGCCTTTACTGTTTCCCCAGATAATACCTACCAAAAATAAACCTGTCCCTTTTTGGCAGATCGAGGGCTATTGGCGGTAGGGGGCGCCGCTGCGGATGACGGATTCGCGCACCAAGACGTCCATGGCGTCGAGGGTAATCTCGGGCATCTCGCGGTATTTCTGCAGCACCGAGAGCTCCGTGCAGGCCAGGATGACGCGGTCGCAGCCGCTACGGGCGAACTCCCACATCACGCGGTCGAACTTATCCATATCGGGCTCACGTCCGGCCTTCACATCATCGTAGATAAGCGACATCACATCGTTCTGACGTTTCTCGCTGGGATAGACGACCTCAACACCCGCAGCCTCGCATTCGCGGCCGTAGACGCCCGCGCCCACGGTACCGTCGGTGCCCATGATGCCGATCTTATGCACCGGCTCGGCCGGCATACTCAGGTTGGGGTCGAACTCGCACTCCCCCATCACCGCACCGGCCAGAGCATAGCGCACCGACTCACGCGGCATGTGGATAATCGGCACCTTCGTAAACGACTGGATCTGGTCATAGAAGTAGTGTGACGTGTTGCAGGGAATGGCAATGTGTGCACAGCCCAGCGACTCGAGTGCCTGGGCGCACTCTTTCATGGTCGCCAGCAGTTTGGCATGCTCGCCGGTCTTAATGGCCAGCGTGCGGTCGGGCATGGTCGACTTGGAGAGTACCACCATGTCGATATGTTCCTGATCGCAGGCAGCAGCCGTATGACGCACCACCTGGTCGTAGTAATACGACGTGGCCTCGGCGCCCATGCCGCCGATAACTCCCAGCTTTTCCATCGCCGCCTCCTTGGTGACGCTTGCGCAATTGCGCGTATCATACCCGCGCCCGCCCGATGCAAACCGGACGGGCGCCGCGCTCATCTACTTGTAATACGTCTTGAACAGCTTAAAGTGGCGCAGCTTGGTGTGCCACATGCGCAGCCAGCGGTTAAAGACAAAGTCGCCCTTCATAAACGAAGGGTCGGCGCCCTTGCCTTCCTTGTCCAGGCGATGCACCTTAGCGCGCAGCTCGGGATCCTTGACGTACTTGTCGACGACGCCCATGGGGACGACCATCCACAGGGCCTCGTCCTGAGCCGTCACAAACTCCGGCTCAAACGGACGGTTGAACACATACTCGTCCACCACATACTTGGCAACGTTAAAGCCGCTGTTGGTAACGTAGTAGTTGCTGCGGCCCTGGCGCGTGTTGAAATCGAAGAACTTAAACGAGCCGTCGCGCTCGTCGTACTTTACGTCAAAGTTGGAATAGCCCACAAAGTGAAGGTCCTCGAGCAACTTGCGCACGCCGCCCATGAGCTCGTCGTTGGGCTCGGTAATGATACAGGCATGGTTGCCGACACCGTGGGGCTGATGCTCCTCGAGCAGCACATGGCCCAGGCACATCATGCGGACCTTACCGTTGCGGTCGGAATAGCTGGTGAGCACGCGCATGTACTCGTCGTTGCCGGGCACGCGATCCTGCAAGATCAGGTCGTCGGTGTAGCCGCTGGCATACGAATCGCGAATGACCTGTTCCAGCTCGGCGCGGTCGGCAATCTCATAGGCCTTCTTCTGGCCCTCGAACTCATGCTGCCACCACATGATGCCGTCGGAAGGCTTCAGAATCATCGGGTAAGGAAAATCGATCTGGTCGAGCACTTCGGCAGGCGCCTCACCCTGGGCATTGAGCATCGCCTTGGTAAAGGTAAACGTGTGCGGATAGGGCACGCCATGCTTCTCGCACAGCTCGTAGAAGATCTCCTTCTTCTGACACTGTTCAAGCATGCTATAGGGAGCGTAAGGCGCGACGATGTTATCCGCCAGCTCATGAGCATCCTTGGCTTGAGCCACGAGAGCGACATAGTTGTCGCCACAGCCCACAAGGACAATCGTCTTGTCGGCATGCGCTTGGGCAATGCCGTTGACGGTTTTGAGCATCACGGGCATGGTGTCGATATCCACGTTGGGCGTGTAGTCGATAATCTGGCTGCGGTACGCGGGACCCGTCTGGTACTTGCCAAAGACCAGACTCTTGACCTGGTACTCCTCGTAGAAGGCGCGCGCCACCGAATAGGCGTTGATGTCGCCACCGAGCAGCACGGGAATGAACTCGCGCTCTGTAAATTGCAATGCCATGGAAACTTCCTATCATGAACTGCCCACACAACGGGCGGTCTTTGCGCAACTGATTTATTCTAGCGTGCCAAGCCGCCGGCGCCCAAAGCTCCACCGTATCTATGGCAATCGACGCAATCGTCCAGCACGAAGGCGGCGCTCACCGTTGTATGACAATGGGCAATGAACCTACCGTTGTTGTAGGATTCAGCGTATTGACATCCTCGAGCGAAAGGCGCACACGTGCCCCAAGACCATCCGACCGATAATCCCATCCTCAATGCTGCGAAGCGCGAGCTGGTGGAACGCGCGAAAGCGACCGCTCCCCTGTGCACGGCAAACGACGCCTACAACGGACCCGCCCGCATCGTCTCGATCAACACGTCGGCACACAAGGGCACACGCAAGTCGCCCGTCGCCGATGGACGCGACACCGTTATAGAGCAATTCGGCCTCGCCTCCGACGCACACGCCGGGCATTGGCACCGTCAGGTTTCCTTTTTGGCCGCAGAGTCCATCCAGACGGCGCAGGCTCGCGGACTCGATGTGCGCGAGGGTGACTTTGGAGAAAACTTCACCACCCAGGGCATCAATCTACTCTCGCTCCCCTTGGGCACACAGCTCAAGCTTGGAAGCGACGTGCTCGTCGAAATCAGCCAAATCGGCAAGGTCTGCCACACCCGTTGCGCCATCTACTATCTCGCCGGCGACTGTATCTTTCCCCACGAGGGCATTTTTGGCGTGGTCCTAAAGGGCGGAGAGGTCCATACCGGCGACGATATCCAGGTAGTCAAACTCGGCGACGGCTCCTGTTCGTTCACCCCCGCCGAGGCCCTCGAAGAGATTGAGCAGGCTCACCAGAAGGGCACGCTGTAGTTATAAAACCCCACGTTGAGATGGCTTTTACAGCCCAAAACTCCTCTCAAACAGGGCTCTGTAACGTTAAAGTTGAACTCTATGGTTTCTCAACAATTCATCATAACTGCAGGTCAAAGCCAAAGCCTCAAGTTCAACTTGACCCTTTGGGACCTTTAAGGTTCAAGTTGAGGTCGAAAGCAGTAGTAGAATACCGTTCGAACCATAACCTACGATTGATTGCAGAGGGACTGGATGCAGCATTCGAATCATCGCACCGCAGCGCTCATTGCGTCGAAGCCGGCTCGTATCATCACGAGCGCCGCGCTCGCCGTTGCGCTGACGGCCACGCCGATGCTCTCCCCCGTTGCGGCGTATGCCGCCTCGCAGGCAACGCAGGACCAGCTTTCCGCAGCCCAGCAGAAGATCGAAGCCGCCACGAGCGCCTACAACGACGCCCGCACCAAACTCGATGACCTGCAAAAGCAGATTGACTCCAATGAGGCAAGCATCGAGGAAATCGAGGCTAAGCTTCCCGAGCAGCAGGCCAAGGCAAGCTCCGCCATGCGCGATCTGTACAAGTATCAGAAGGGCACCAATCCCATCGTGAGCTTCCTGGTCAACGCACAGAGCCTGGGTGAGTTCATCACGACCTGCAAATACACCAACCAGATCACGAGCTCGAGCGTCGACGAGATCGAACAGCTCAATAACATGCAAACCGAACTCGAGCAGAACAAGGCCGAGCTCCAGCAGGCCAAGTCTCAGCTTGAGGCAGAGCAGAAAAACGCCGAGGATGCGCTGGCGCAGGCCCAGCAGCTCCGCAGCGAGGCACAGGCAAAAGCCGAGCAGGAAAATGCCGCCGAGCTTGCCAAGCTTGAGGCCGATAAGGCCGCTGCCGCCGAGAAGCTCTCGGGCGAGGGCGTAAGCGGCAGCAATTCCAGCAGCCAGGCCACCAACACCAACACCACCATCGACACCACGGTGAACAACGCCAATACCGGTAGCTCCGATTACGATTCGTTCATTAATGAGTGGACGAGCCGCATCGACAATTATCTCGCCGGCTCCCCCATGGCAGGCCAGGGCTATAACTTTGCCGTCGCCGCTTGGAATACCGGTGTCGACCCCCGTTGGTCCCCCGCCATCGCCTGCATCGAGAGCACCAAGGGCGCTTATTGCGCCAATTCTTACAACGCCTGGGGCTGGAGTGCCCGTGGCGGCGGTTGGCGCAGCTTTGGCAGCTGGAGCGAGGGCATCTCCGCTCACGTCGCCTATCTGGGCGCCAACTACGGCTCCACCCTTACCCCGGCAGCGGCCAAAAAGTACTGCCCGCCCACGTGGCAGGACTGGTACAACAAAGTCGCCGCTCAGATGAACCGCATCTAAGTGCAACTGCAAAGGGCCCCAATGGGGCCCTTTTCTTTTAGGTAGCGGAGGTATCGACGACGCCGGTCGCATTGGCAACCGCGACTATGACGATCATGCATAGGAGCAGCACACCCAATGCCTTGAGCCAGAGTTTCGCGAGCTTCTTGCCGCGATAGCTGTCGAGGAGTGCGAATCGCCGACGAAGACGGCGCTTATCGAGCAGCGCAAAATGCATAAGCACCATAAGGCCATCGACAAAGAAAAAATACTCGATTATGAGAAGCCACGTCGGGTAGCTTTGGTTTGCTCCCGTGGGGTGAAAGACGGCAAAGTGACTTCCGGCAAAGAACACAAGCAGTGAGAAGCAGACGAGCGTATTCCAAATGCGCCCCAGAGACTCCGGAACGCGAGAGAGCAGGCCGCATGCAACAGAGGCGGCAGGCCTAGGAAGCCCTGCGGGGTTCTGGAGCCCTTGGGGCGTCGACACCGTCTCCGAGGCCGGAGTACGGACAGACGCAGGCGCAGGAGGCCGCACGGGGCGACTTAGATCGTATGCCGCGCGCGTCGCCCGTCCCAACGCTTCCGCGCTCGCAAAACGCTTGGCCGGGTCGAGCGCCATCGACATGCAGACGGCATCGGCAAGTGGAGTGGGAATGCCGCGCGCCTCGCATTGCTCGCGCATGTCGAACCCTGGTTTAGGGCCGACTCCCGTCAAGCAGAAGAACAACAGGGCGCCAAGTGCGTAGACGTCGCTTCGCACGCTCGTCTGCCCAAACCCATACTGCTCGGGCGGCGCATAGGGCCGTGTCCCAAACTTGACGGTATCGGCATCGGCGCCATCGCGCCATACGCGCGCGATCCCCAAGTCGATAATCACCAGCGATGAAAATGTCAGGCCGTCATCAGGCGTATAGTTGGCACCTGTCACGATGATATTCGACGGCTTGAGGTCGCGATGGATCACCGGCGCCGACGTCTCCCCCGCCATTGCAAAACCGGCATGGAGCTCGCCCACGGCATCGCATAGGGCAGGATACAATTCACGCGCATAATCGGGGGTGGCTCCCAGACGGTCCACCAGCGCCCCGAGCGTCTCCCCTTCGATGTATTCCATAACCACGTTGAGCTCGTCGCCCACACGACGACAATCGACGATTCTGGGCAGGTGCTCAAAACGCCTGCCTGCCCGCTGAGCGGCAAACAGACGCTCGTATGCCCCGCCGATTTGAGCCGAAGCATCGATGCGTTTACGGACAAAGGGGCCGAGCGAACCACCGCCGGTTCCTTCAAAGTACACGAGCTCGGTTGCTTCAACGGACGAGCGCTTAAGTACACGCTCCACGCGATAGCTGTCGTCGCGATCGAGCGACGCCAGGTGCTCGGCAAGCGCTGCGGTCAGCTCGTCATCGGAATATGTTGGGCTCTGAGTATCCATAGCCTCCATCATAGCGCAGGGCGCAGACACCCCATGGCATCCGCGCCCCGTTCGTTTGCATCGTTGTTCGACAGCTCCGCCGACTCAGATATCAGCCGCTAACTCACCGTCTCCTCGCCAAAGCGATACAGCTCCTCGTTGACCTTTTGGAGGCTGCACCCGCGATCGATGCAAAAGATGATAATCGCATCGCGGCGGTCCTTGCAGTTAAGAACGCTTACCCCGGCAGCCGTCAGCGCACGGTTGGTCTCTTTGAGCGTCAGCGCCATCGCAAAGGCAATCTGCAGCACCTTATTGCGACTCGGATGACGCGCACCGGTAAAGATCTGATAGCCAAAGGTCTCATTGAGATCGGCCATACGAACCACGCGCGAGCGCTCCAAGCCCTTTTCCTGCAGCAGCTGCTTCAGGTAGTCCGAAAGCGACGGGGTGGCAAAGTCGTGCTCCTTGATATAGCCATCGATGTTTGGCGCGTCGAGAAGCTCATTGAGCAACTCCTCGGTCAGCTTTTTATCGGGCATACGGCTTCACCTCCCCCAGTGCATGCAACATGCTAGAAACCACTTACGTCCGAACGCTCCCAGCTAGCAACCTGGTCGGGAGACACTGTACCCAGCGCCTCGAACTTCCAGGAGCCGCCCGCCTTCAGATGATTGGTGTTTGCAAGAGCCGTTCCAACCTGGTTGCCATCGGCATCATACAGAACATACTCAATCTGAATGTAGCTCTTTTCCTTGTCCGTGTTATTGGTCAGCGTGCCCGTGATCTTATAGGCAAACTGATTGGAGGTGTCTTCAGCCTCATCAGCAATGGCATACGGTTCTTGCGGTTCTTTTTGCTCCTCAGCCTGCTGTGTCGCCTCGGCAGGTTTTGCCGAATCGCTCGCAGACGAATCGGTTGAATTGCCACCCATAGAGCCCACGGTACCGACGATAACCAGCACCACGATGACGCCTAGGACAATCTTGCCGATCGGCTTCTTTCCCTCTTTTGCCATTATTCATCCTTCCTACGATCCGGCTACCACGCCGGCATACAGCACATCGTAGAAAGGATTGAACTTGAATTCATTAGCTGAGAGCTAAGGCTGCGGTAAACGACCAATGCAGTTATCCAAACGCCGAGCAAACGCACTGCGCGCGACCGTCTGCTGGCAGTGCATCAACCCACCGTGACGGATTCCCCGGTAAAGGCACTGATCATCAACAGGACAAAGAAAACAAGGTAGCTGGCACTCAGCAGGTACGCAATGATTAGAAAGACGACCCAGCCGACATTGGTTTTACCGTCGGCACGGCGTTGCTCGCGATTGCGGCAGAGCCAAATCGTCACGCCGATGGCAGTGATAAACAGCACGAGCGCCGCCGCGGCAAGCCCGGCAAGCGCAAACATCACGCCAATGCTCACAGCAATAACCGGAAGCAGCAGCAAACCGCACCCGCACCCACCAGGACTATACACGGCAGTCTGTCGGCGCCTCATCATCACTCCAAGTCAAGCAATCGTTTGTAGACATCGAGACCTTTGAGTAGGATTTCCTCGTCGAAGAGCATGCTATCGGTATGCAGAGCGCTTGTGGCATAGGCGGGGCAGCCATCCGAATCACTCGGGTTGTCTTGGTCCTCTGGCATACCCGTGCCCAGCAGGAAAAACACGCCCGGCAGATGGCGCTGATAGAACGCGAAATCCTCGGCGATCAGCAGCGGCTCGTCCACAAGTTGCAGCTCGGGCAAGGCAGGCGCAATGTGGGCAAACAACTCGGGGTCGTTATCGACTGGCGGATAGCCCTCGGCAAAGTCGAGATCGTACGTACAGCCCGTTGCGGCGCACGCCTCGTCGAGCGCACGGCGCACACCCTCGCGCGCACGGTCGAACATGGCGTCCGTAAACACACGCAAGCTACCGGCGACATGGGCCTCCCCCGCTACCGCATTGCAGACGGTGCCGGCCTGCAACAGGCCGAACTTACCAATGCAGGGCTCGTCGGCACCCAACTCGTCCATGAGTTCGCGCTCGGAAACCAAGAACTTGGCAGCCGCCAGCGCCGCATCGTGCGACTCCTCGACCGGAACGCCATAGGTCTTAGCGATATGGATGCTCGTCCCGTGAATATGAATGTGCATCTCACTCGAACGCGCCAGCAGCGGACCGGAACAGCTCGCCAACGTGCCGGCGGGCAAATCGGGCCATACGTGGAAGCCGAAGATGCGATCCGCCCCGTAGCGCTCGAACACGCCGCTCTCGCACACCGTCTTGGCACCACCAGTCGTCTCCTCGGCCGGCTGAAACACAAAGAGCACATTGCGCTTAATGGCGCCCGGCTGCTCACGGATCGTACGGTCGACAAAGGTTGCCGCCGCGAGCGCCATGGCCATGTGACCGTCGTGACCGCACGCATGCATCTTACCGGGATGCGTCGAGGCAAAGGCCGCGCCCGTTGCCTCCGCGATGGGCAGGGCGTCCATATCGGCTCGAATCGCCGTGGCATGCGCTGCGCCCGTGCCGGCATCGAAGAAAGCGCAGACGCAGCTGGGACACGGATGGGTCACCTCGCAGGCGAGCGGCGCCAACACGCCCTCGATATAGGCGATGGTTTGCGGAAGATCGAAGTCGAGCTCCGGAATGCGGTGCAAGTCGCGACGATAGCGACGAAGTTCTTGGAGCTCGGTCATAAAGGATCCTTTCATAGGTGCGCGCCAGTTACCATCTTATTGTGCCGCAAGATTACCGCACCCTTATTTCCAGCATATCCCTGCATTTTTTAAACGTTATATACGAATACTCTTGTTTGGTAAAGTGCAACGTGGTAGGGTCTTTACCACTTGATAGAGGCGCGGGCACGAAGAACCGCGGGTGAGCCGGCAGGCTTTGACCCCGTGGGGAGGCGAAACCCGCCGAACTGGGCTTTTCGGGCACGAACAGCCTGGTGGGCCTGCGGGAAACACCCGCAGGACTGTCTGCAGCAATGCGGGAGCGCTATCCGGACATTGGGTCCACGCTATGCGGATTCGATGCGCAGATGGCGCCGTCTGGATAGCGAGGTTTACGGGACATGGCATTAACCCCCAACGAGGCATATGCGGCCAAGCAGCCGTTTGTGGACAAGGAGACGCTCGAGCATATCATCGAGCAGTTCCCCACGCCGTTTCATCTATATGACGAGGCGGGCATCCGCCGCAACATGCAAGAGGTGCGCGACGCCTTCGCATGGAACCCGGGCTTTAAGGAATACTTTGCCGTCAAGGCCAACCCCAACCCGGCGCTCATCTCCATCCTCAACGAATACGGCTGCGGCTGCGATTGTTCGAGCTATACCGAGCTCATGATCGCCCGCTCGCTGGGTATCACCGGCCACGACATCATGTTCTCGTCCAACGACACGCCGGCGGCGGACTTTGCCCTTGCAGATAAACTGGGCGCCATCGTCAACTTTGACGACATAAGCCACATCGAGTTCTTTGAGCGCGTCGCGGGCCCCATCCCCAAGACGGTAAGCTGCCGTTTTAACCCGGGCGGCCTGTTCCAGCTCTCCAACGGCATCATGGATAACCCCGGCGACTCCAAATACGGCATGACCACCGAGCAGCTCTTCGAGGCTTTCCGCATGCTCAAGGCCAAGGGCGCCGAGAATTTTGGCATCCATGCCTTCCTTGCCAGTAATACCGTCACTAACGACTACTATCCCAAGCTCGCACGCATCCTCTTTGAACTTGCCGTGCGCCTGGAGCGTGAAACGGGCGCACATGTCGCCTTTATCAATCTGTCCGGCGGTGTGGGTATCCCCTACCTGCCCGAGCAGCAGGCTAACGACATCCGTGCCATCGGCGAGGGCGTACACGCGGCCTACGACGAGATCCTGGTTCCCGCCGGCATGGGCGATGTGGCGATTTGCACCGAGATGGGTCGCTTTATGATGGGCCCCTACGGCTGCCTGGTGACCAAGGCCATCCACGAAAAGCAGATCTACAAGGACTATATCGGCGTGGACGCAAGCGCCGTCGACCTCATTCGTCCCGCTATGTATGGTGCCTACCACCACATTACGGTGATGGGACAGCCGGGTGGCGCCGACAAGACCGCAGCACCGGTCACGAACACGTATGACATCACGGGCAACTTGTGCGAGAACAACGATAAGTTCGCCATCGACCGCTCGCTGCCGTATATCGACATGGGCGACCTGCTCGTGATCCACGATACCGGCGCGCATGGCTACTCCATGGGCTACAACTACAACGGCCGTCTGCGCTCCGCCGAGGTGCTGCTGCGCCCCGATGGCTCGGCCGACCTCATCCGCCGCGCCGAGCGCCCGGTCGATTACTTTGCCACGCTCGACGTGCTGCCGTGCGGCCGAGAGTTGCTGGCCAAGTCGCGCGCCGAAAGTGCCCGCCGCCGCGCTCAGGACGAGCGCCTGGCCGTCGCCGCTCAGTGGAACAAACGCATCCAGATCGCGGAAGCGAAGGAGAAGAACATGGACATCCGCAATCTCGAGGGTTCAATCGTCGCCCTTGTCACGCCGTTTAAAAAGGACGGCAGTGTCGACTTTGACGCGCTCGAGCGCCTTATCGATTTCCACCTGCAAAATGGCACCGATGCCATCCTCACCCTGGGCACCACCGGCGAGAGCGCCACGATGACCGACGACGAGGACAACTCCGTTGTCGCCGCAGTGGTCAAGCAGGTTGCAGGACGCGTCCCCGTCATTGCCGGCTCGGGCTCCAACTCCACGCAGACCATGCTCACCAAGTCGCTCACCTATCAGGGACTGGGCGCCGACGGCCTGCTGCTCATTACCCCCTACTACAACAAGTCCAACGAAGAGGGCATCTACCAGCACTTTAAGACCGTGGCCGACGCCGTGGACATCCCCTGCATCCTGTACAACATCCCCGGCCGCTGCGGCTGCGGCATCAGCGTGCACAACGTGGAGCGCTTGGCCGCGCACCCCAACATCATGGGCATCAAGGAGGCCTCGGGCAACGTCGCCTACGCAGCCAAGATCGCCCACCTGCTGTCCGATGACTTCCGCATGTACTCGGGCGAGGACGCACTCACCGTTCCGCTCATGAGCCTAGGCGCCTCAGGCACCATCAGCGTGTGGGCAGATGTTCAGCCGCAGCTCGTGCATGACATGTGCCGCGCCTATCTGGACGGCGACGTAGCGCGCGCCCGCGATATCCAGATTGCCGGCCAGCCGCTCATCAATGCCCTCTTTAGCGAGGTCAACCCCATCCCAGTTAAGGAAACGCTCGCCCAGATGGGTATGATCGAGGCAAACTACCGCATGCCGCTGTGCCCCATGGCCAACGACACGCGAGCCGCACTTACCGATGCTCTGAAGGGAGCTGGTCTGCTTGATTAAGACCGTCATTATGGGAACGGGCCGCATGGGCTCGCTCATCCGCACTACCGCCGAAGGCATTGTCGACGCCGCCGGGCAGCCCGTTTTTGATATCGTGGCCCACATCGGCTTCGACTTGTCCGAGCTCGAGAGCGCACCGACGGCCGATGTAATCATCGACTTCTCGAACGTCGTGACCTTCGATGCCGTCGTCGCCTATGTCGAGTGCACGGGCGCGGCGCTGGTCTCGGGCACTACAGGCTACACACCCGAGCAGATGGATCGCCTGCGCGAGCTGGGTCAGAACGCCCGCGTCATGCACTCCGGCAATTACTCCATCGGTATCGCAGCCCTGCGTCATCTGGTAGCACAGGCCACACGCGAGCTGCCCGGCTTTGACTGCGAAATCGTCGAGACGCACCATAACCAAAAGGTCGATGCCCCCAGCGGCACTGCCAAATTGCTGCTCGATGCCGTCGTCGAAGCCGAGCCCGAGGCGGGCTACCACCCCGTCTATGGCCGCGAGGGCATGTGCGGAGCGCGCGACCCCAAGGAGATCGGCATGCACTCGCTGCGCGGTGGCACTGTCGCCGGCGTGCACGAAGTGAGTTTCTTTGGCCAGGACGAAGAAGTCACGCTCACGCATCGCGCCACAAGCCGTCAGATCTTCGTCAACGGCGCCCTGGCAGCCGCGCAGAAGCTCGTCACCCGCGAGCACGGCTTCTATACGTTCGACCAGGTCATGTTTGCCTAACCAGGTATCAACCGGATCCACCCAAAGGAGAGACAGCAAATGAGCAATGCAGCCGAGATGGATGCCCAGGAGATTATCAACTACATCGCCACAGCGCCCAAAAAGACGCCCGTCAAACTGTACGTGCGCGAGAAGCCCGGCATGAAGGTCCAGTGGGGCAATGCGCACGTCTACGGCGGTCGTCGTGGCAAGACCGTCTTTGGTGACTGGGATGAGCTCAAAGCCATCCTTGATGCCAATGCCGATTCCATCGATTACTACGATGTGGAGAACGATTGCCGCAACTCCGCCGTGCCCATGCTCGACCTTAAGGGCATCAACGCCCGCATCGAGCCGGGCGCGATCATCCGTGACCGCGTCGAGATTGGCGATCGCGCCGTCATCATGATGGGTGCCATCATCAATATCGGCTCCGTCATCGGTGAGGGCTCCATGATCGACATGGGCGCCGTGCTGGGCGGCCGCGCCACCGTGGGCAAGAACTGCCACATCGGCGCTGGAACCGTGTTGGCAGGCGTCGTTGAACCCGCAAGCGCCACGCCCGTCATCATCGAGGACGATGTCATGATCGGCGCCAACGCCGTGGTCCTGGAAGGCGTGCACGTAGGCAAGGGCGCTGTCGTTGCCGCCGGCGCCGTGTGCGTCGAGGACGTCCCCGCTGGTGCCGTCGTGGCCGGTGTCCCCGCCCGCGTCATCAAGATGCGCGACGAGAAGACCGACAGCAAGACCGGCCTGGAAGAGGGCTTACGTCAACTGTAGGGTTACGCGGGTTTACCAACCCGCGTAACAGCTCGACGCTGCACCTTTGGTTCCGTCGTTCTAACGAACGACGGACCGGTCGACGCTACAAACGCCCCTAAGCGGCAATCTGACGTTCAATC
>UQZI01000016.1 GCA_900545555.1 uncultured Collinsella sp. | reverse complement strand
ATGGCGATGGCAACCGACTCAAGCGTCATGCCCCAGGTTGCTAGCAGCGCGTCGATATAGTTCTGGCCATAGAGCGACCAGAGCTCGGAGAGACTCATGCGGACCTCCCGCCGGTAAGGAAAGGGGCTCCCGTGTGTACGGAAGCCCCGACAACTCAGTGAGGAAACAGTTTACCGCAATAAAGCGCATCATGCGTTTCCGTATGGTTTCATTGCGGTCGTTACCAGGCTCGCTGCCTAGGCGCCGATCTCGGGCAGCTCGGGAACATTGGTGTCGCCCGTACGGTCACCGATGCAGATCTGCCACAGCTCGGTCCAGGTGCCGTCGTCCTCGATCTTCTTAAGGAAGTCGTTGACAAAGGCGACGCCGTCGGAATCGAGCGGCAGGCCGATACCGTAGGGCTCTTTGCTGCCGAAGGGCTTGCCGGCAATCTTGTACTTGCCGGGCTCGCGGACCAGGGCGCTCTGCTGCATGTTGTTGTCGATGACGTAGGCATCGACGCGGCCCTGCTGGAGTGCCTGACGTGCCTCCTCGTCGGTTTTGAACTCCTGCTGGCTGGCCTTGGGGGCGAACTCCTCCAGGATGGCTGGGCCGTTGGAGCCAGACTGGACGGCGACGTTCTTGTCGGCCAGATCGTCGACGCTCTTGATGTCGTCGTTGTCGGCGAGCACCAGGATGGCCTGCTGGGTGTAGTAGTAGGGACCGGCGAAGGAGACGAGCTTCTTGCGCTCATCGGTGATGGTGTAGGTGGCAAAGACGGCGTCAACCTGGCCGTTCTGCAGGACGGACTCGCGCGTGTCCGAGGTCACCTGGGTGATCTCGACCTTGTTCTCGCCCAGGATGTAGTTGGACAGGAGCTGTGCGATACCGGCGTCGAAGCCGCGGGTCTGACCGTCTTTCTCGTTGAGGAGGGAGAAAAGTGTGGAGGTCTGAACGCCACCGATCTTAAAGACACCGGCGTCCTTGACGGCCGTGGCCCAGGTGCTGGCGGCGATGGCGTCGTCATCGGCCTTGGGGCCGTTGTCGACGAGTTTGTCGAATGCCTTGGCATCGAGTATGGTGGAAGCCTCGGTATCTTCGGAGCTCTTGGAGGAGCCGGCGGCGGAACCCTTGTCGGCCTCGGCGCTGGTGTCGGAGCAGCCGGCAAGACCAAGGCCGGCGACGGTTGCGAAGGTGGCGGCGACGAAGCCGCGGCGGTCGAGAACGACCTGCTGGGAGAGGTTTTTGCTCATGGTAGAACACCTTTCTCAATAAAATCCCTAGCGGTTGAGTAGAGTTATACCCTATCGCGCTCAAATGGGTCAACACGAAATAACTCAGAAACATACTTACCTTATGGGTTATTCTACCTACCAAAAGGGACAGGCACCTTTGTGGCGGTTCTGGCCGATGCAGCGGCATGCCTTGCTGTTTTGTCTCGATCTGTAACATCTGCAGCCATTTTTGCCGAGTAACTGTTACAGATTGAGATTTTCTCTTCAGGGGAATTCGAATGTCTCGATCTGTAACAGTTAGACGGCCAAAAGGTCTCTATCTGTTACAGATCGAGACAAAGGTCAGGGGCAAAGATGGTTTGTCTAGATCTGTAACAGTTAGACGGGAATTCGGGCCCTAGATGTTACAGATTGAGATAATCGCGCCGCGAAAATAAAAACCTCCGCAGGGATGCTTCCCTTGCGGAGGTTTTCTTACTCGTTGAGTAGTCTCACGGCTTCGGCGGCCATGTTCTCGACCGTCGTGCCGTTCTGAGCGAGCAGCTCGTTGGGGTCGTAGCGGTCGGGGAAGCCCTTGGCGATGCCGAAGGTGCGCGTGCGCACAGGCGTGCAGGCCAGATAGCACGCGACGCGCTCGCCCCAGCCACCGTCCAAGATGCCGTCCTCGAGGGTGACGACAACGCGATGCTCAGCGGCAAGACTGTCGAGGAACTCGCGGTCGAGCTCGGTTGCAAAGCGAGGGTTGACGAGCGTGGCCTCGATGCCGTACTCGGCAGTCAAGCGGTTTGCCACGCGCTCGCCCAGCTCAAAGAAATCGCCAAGCGCGAGCACGGCCACGTCGCGACCCTGGCGCACCACGTTGTAACGAACGGCGCCGTAATCGGCGTCCTCGGCAGGCGCCAAGTCGGGGCGGCTTACCAAGCCAATGCCCGGCACGCGAATCGCCACGGGATGCTCGCGGTGATCGAGCGACCAGCTCAGCATGGACAGATATTCCTCCATGCAGGCAGGTGCAAGGTAGTGCATGTTGGGAAGTCCGCCCAGCATGGAAATATCAAAGAACGAGAGGTGCGTCTCGGACGTGGTGCCAAAGATCGACGCGCCAAATACCAGGATGGTTGCGGGGGCGTCGTTGAGGCACAGGTCGTGCCACAGCTCGTCGTAGGCGCGCTGCAAAAACGTGCCGTACACACCAAAGACTGGCTTGGCGCCCGAGCGCGCAAGCGCGGTGGCAAAGGTCACGGCGTGTTCCTCGGCAATGCCCACGTCGACAAAGTGCTTGCCTGCCGCGGCGCGAAGCTCGGGTGTAAAGCCCATGATGTAGGGCGTGGCAGCCGTGATGCCCACAACCTGCGGATCGCGCTCGATGGCGGCGCTGAGCGCCTCGCCCGTAATGTCGGCATAGGTGCGCGGCGCAGGCTCGCTCGGATGGCCCGGGCAGAGCTTGCGCCCAGTCGCCATGTCAAACGGACCCACATGATGCCAGCGCTCGGGGTCGCTCTGGGCTGGCTCAAAGCCCTTGCCCTTTGCGGTGGAGACGTGCAGCACGATGGGATGATCGATATCGCGCAGCTCCTGCAGCGTGTCGACCAGGGCCAACACATCGTTGCCGGTGTCCAGATAGCGGTAGTCGAGCCCCATCGCGCGGAAAACGTTGCGCTCACAGGTGCCGTTGCTGGCGCGCAGCTCGGCCAGATTGCGATACAGGCCACCGTGGTTTTCGGCGATGGACTGGTCGTTATCGTTGACGATGATGATCAGGTTGCTGTCGAGCTCGGCGGCATTGTTAAAGCCCTCAAACGCCAGGCCGCCCGAAAGCGAGCCGTCGCCAATGATGGTAATGACGTTGTACGTATCGCCCGCCAGGTCACGAGCGTGTGCCAGGCCGCAGCCCAGGCTCACCGACGTGGAGGTATGGCCCATGGCAAACAAGTCGTGCTCGGACTCGTCGGGATTGGCAAAGCCAGAAGCCTCACCATAACGCTCCGGATCGATATAAGTGTACGCGCGCCCAGTCAGCGCCTTGTGGGCGTAGGTCTGGTGCGAAACATCAAAGACAATCTTGTCGATGGGGGAGTTAAACACGCGATGGAGCGCAACCGTAAGCTCAACGACGCCCAGGTTGGGGGCAACGTGCCCGCCGACGGCGGCGGAGCTTTCGAGGATGGCGTGGCGAATCTCGTCGCAGAGCTGCGGGAGCTCGGCGCGATTAAGAGCCTTGACGTCCTCGGGCGTTGTCGTTTGCGTAAGCAGCATCGTTGTGGGTTACTCCATGCGAATCGAGCGCCGGCGCTCCCTCGGCCGGCACAATTGCACAAGACAGTCTCGCACATTTTGGCGTTTGATATGTGACGGCGGCGCGGTAATTCGCCAACTGGCGGGGCAAAACGTTTTGTCCGATGCCATACTAGTAAATTCGATGATGATTTTATTCATTGCGTGCAGGCTGCGACTTGTCGCCGGGAGTCGCTGGAAGGAGACAGCATGTCCGATGTCGCTCGTGCCGAGAAAATCGCGTGCGAAGTAGACCATGCTGCCCGTCAACTGGCACAGGCGGGCCGTCTGGACCTGACGCGCGAGTTTATCCAGCATGGCGACGTGACGGTGTATACGCATGTGACCTCGGTGGCGCGGGCAAGTCTGTCCTTTGCCGAGTGCTTGGGCCGTGCTGGCATTTCGGTCGACCGTGCCTCGCTGTTGCGCGGGGCCCTGCTGCACGATTACTTTCTCTATGATTGGCACGACCCCGATCCGAGCCATCGACTGCACGGATTTCGGCATCCATTTTTTGCCCTGGCGCGTGCCGAGGAAGATTTTGAGCTGACGCCGCGCGAGCGGAATATCATCGTGCGCCATATGTTTCCGCTGGTACCGGTTCCACCGACGTGTCGCGAGGCATGGATTGTGTGCCTGGCCGATAAATGGTGCGCTCTGTGCGAGACGGTCGCCGGCCGTCTGCGGCGCAAGGACGAGGCTGACGATGGCGTGAACAGCGAATCGAGCGAAAAGAGGAGAGGGTAGACGGTGGAAACCGCGATCGACATGGCATTTGACGGCGCGACGCTTGCCGCCTGTCCGCTCTCGGCGCTGGTGCTCTCGTTTGCCTTCTACGGTTTTTGCGGCTGGGTGTGGGAGTCGACAGTCTGCGCCATGCTCAACCACGGACGATTTGCCAACAGTGGCTTTTTGCTGGGGCCGTGCTGCCCCATCTATGGCGCGGGCGGCATTGCATGCTGGCTTTTGCTGCGCGGGATTCCGGATGCCTCGAGCCAGTTTGTCGCCGCGGCGCTTGTATGCAGCGTGATCGAATACAGTGTTGGTGTGCTGTTGGAAAAAACAACAGGCGCGCGCTTTTGGGATTACTCGCATCTGCCGTTTAACCTGCACGGACGCATCTGCCTGTACTGGGCCTGCGCGTTTGGCTTGGGTGCGTTGTGTATTTGCCGTTTAGTGGAGCCGGCATTGCTGGGGCTGCTTGGCCATCTGCCGGTGCTAATCGTGCGCTTGGCCGCCTTTATCGTCGCGGTCGCGATGATGGTCGATGCGGTGTGCTCGTTGGCGAGCTGGCGGCGTCTGTCCGATCAGCTTGAGCGTGTGCGTGCCGACCTTGCCGACCGCATCAATGAGTCGCTTGCCGACGCCTCCGACTCTATGCTCGAACGTATTCCCGATTCGGCGATTGACTCGGTGGCGCAGACGCATATCCGCGGTCGCGCCGTTAACGCTTGGCTGGCCGAGCTGGGCGACGCGGCGCTCGATGCCCTGCGCGAGAAGACTTCGATGCCGACGTTTATCTCGGATGGTGCTCGCGGCCTGGCGCTCGCTGCCCGCCGCGTGGCCGATGCCGCGCCGAGTATGCCGCGTCCGTCGCTCGGTCGTCGCCTTGCCGGCAAGCGCATGAGCCGCCCGGTACCGAGCGTGTCACTCAGCCGCCGCGACCTACGCTTCTTTAACGCCTTCCCGCGTCTGCGCATCAATCGTTACGAGGGTGTCATTCGAGCTACCGACCTCCGCGACCGAGCCCGCGAGCTGTTCCGGCGCTAGCCAGAGCGGAGCCAAGCGCGCCCTTCTCGTTCGCACGTTTCCCGTTCGTTTCGCGTCCGTTGCCGCGCCGTTTCCAAGATTGCGGTGCCGTTTCCATTCGACAACGCAGCGTTTAACAACGCCGTATCTGGTCTACACCAGTTGCCCCTCGGCCGCATCATGAGCGCCGACAACGTTCATGCGACCAAGGGGGAGCGAATGTACGATACGGGATCGACAACGTTTATGCTCATCTGCACCATGCTCGTGTTTTTAATGACACCGGGTCTGGCGTTTTTCTATGGCGGCCTGTCCAGGCGCAAAAATGTCATCAACACCATGCTTATGTGCTTTGGCGCCATTGGCCTGGTTGGTGTGCTGTGGATTGTTGCCGGCTGGTCGCTGGCCTACGGTGGCGACGGTTCTAGCCCGTTTATTGGCGGCTTTGACCAGTTGCTGTGCCTGCCGGTGCTCAACCAGGTGCTGCAGGCGGCCGAGGGCAATGCTGCGGATGGTGCCGTCTACCCTCAGATCATCAACATCGCCTTCCAGATGGCGTTTGCCATGATCACCGCCGCTATCGTTACGGGCAGTCTGGCAGGCCGCGTTAAGTTTGGTGCCATGACGGCCTTCCTGGGCATTTGGCTGCTCGTGGTCTATGCGCCGCTCGCCCACATGGTTTGGGGCGGCGATGGTTCCTTTATCGGCGACATCATCGGCGCGCTCGACTTTGCCGGCGGCGACGTGGTACACATTTCGTCCGGTCTCACGGGCCTGATTCTCTGCTTAATGCTCGGCCGTCGTCGCGGCTTTGGCATGGTGAGCTACCGTCCGCATAACGTGCCGTTTGTGGCGCTGGGCGCCGGTCTACTTTGGTTTGGTTGGTTTGGCTTTAACGGCGGCAGCGAGTTTAAGGCCGACGCCGTGGCGGCACTCGCCATCCTCAACACCGTGACGGCCAGCGCGGCGGGCATGGTCTCGTGGCTTGTCGTCGAGCGCGTGCACACCGGTCGTCCCACGCTGGTGGGTGCTAGCACCGGTTTGGTTGCGGGCCTTGTGGTGGTTACGCCGGGTGCGGGCTTTGTCGAGCCGTGGGCGGCGCTGGTCATGGGCCTGATCGTATCGCCCGTCTGCTATCTGGCCATCAGCCATCTTAAGACCAAGTTCGGCTACGACGATGCGCTCGACGCGTTCGGTTGCCACGGTATCGGCGGCATCTTGGGCGGTGTGCTCACGGGCCTGTTCTGCGTGCCGGAGCTCTCGTGGACCGGTAAGGGCGGCCTGTTCTACACGGGCGACGTGTCGCTGCTTGTCTCGCAGGTTCTGGGCATTGTGGTGACGGTCGTTATTGTGCTGATGCTCGACTTGGTGATCGCCGCGGTGGTCAAGGCGCTGTTCCACGGTAGCCTGCGCGTGGACGAGGCCGACGAGGCGCTGGGCCTGGATGCGAGTCAGCACGGCGAGAGCGCGTACCCCTCGTTCTCCGGACTCGATTAGCAGCGCGGCTTTCCCAAGCACCCGACCTTGCCCCTCAAACCGTCGCTTGCGTACCGAAGTACGCGGCGCTCCTCTTTCGGGGCAATCTCGGGCACTTGGAAAACCCGCGTTATTGAATGGCAATTCATTTCTTTACTAAAGAGAGGAATTCACTATGAAGAAGATCACGGCGATCGTCCGTCAGGAAAAACTTGAGGTTCTCAAAGACGCGCTGTTTGCTGCCGATGTTCGCGGCATGACCATCAACCAGGTGCAGGGCTGCGGCGCGCAGCATGGCTGGAAGGAATACGTGCGCGGCAACGAGTTGCTTGTCAACACGATCCCTAAGGTGCAGTTCACCCTCATCTGCGCCGACGAGCATGTCGACGGTATCGTTGACATTATCTGCAACGCCGCTCGCACCGGTGCCGTCGGCGACGGCAAGATCTGGGTCGAGCCGGTCGAGGAAGTCATCCGCATTCGCACCGGCGAACATGGCCCCGCCGCGGTGTAGAATCGACCGTCTGCCATCCGCAACGTTAAAATGCTGCAATGAGGCACAAGACTTGCGTTGCGGATGGGCGGATTATGGGTCGCAATAAATATCCCGAGGAGACGGTCGCGAAGATTCTCGACGCGGCACTGGAGCTATTCTGCGCACAGGGTTATGAGGGGACGAGTATTCAAGATATCGTTGACCGTCTCGACGGCATGACCAAGGGCGCTGTCTATCATCACTTCAAGAGCAAAGAAGAGATTTTCAACGCCGCGTTTGATCGGGCGATGACTCCGATTGTTGAGCACCGCCGCTCGATGCTTGGCGTCGGTAATATGACCGGAGCCCAAAAGCTCAAGCGACTGTACGCTCCCGAGTCCGTTGTTCCACAAATTGAGCTATGGGCACGTATGCGTCCTGCAGCAGATCCGCTAAAAAGCTCGCGTCTTCTGGCGATGCAGTACCAGGGCTCGTTTAACGAGTCTGCCGATGGCTATCTCTTGCCGGTGATCGAGGAGGGCATCGCCGACGGATCCATTGCGTGCGAATGTCCGCGTGAAGCGGCGGAGGCCGTATCGTTGTTGGCGAATCTTTGGCTGCTGCCGCTGTTCCGTCCGCTTGAGCCCAAGGATCGAATGCTCGCTCGCGCTCAATGTTTGGCGCAGATGGCTGCCGCGGTGGGACTCGATTTGGGGGAAGAAGTGCTTCAGACAACGGCGCAGATTTGGGACGTATGGGACCGCGCCGGGTGGTAATATAGATACCAACGGTATGTAATTGATTTGTGAGGGTAGCCACGGCTGCCCTTTTCAAGTCATTAAATACATACTAGTGGTATGTATAGGGGGTGGGCTTATGGCTGGAATGCGGAGGAGTAGCGTCTCGTTGACGCAAAAAACAGTGCGATCTATCAGGATTTTTGGCTTTCTTGTTGCGCGGCTGTGCACGTATTCGATGCTGTCGGCGCTGTGCTTTGCGTATCCGCTATATTTGTTCGATTGCAGCGGATCGTCAACGTTATATGGCACTGTCGTGGCGACGGCGTTCATACCAGGTGTGCTCGCGACTCCGGCTGGCGGAATCTTGGCGGATAGGGGAAGACATCGCGAGGTCCTCATGGCCCTCGGCATTGCTCTGATGACTGCATCACTGCTGTCTATCCCCATGAAGCACTCATTGCCTCTTGCGGTCGTCGTAGTAGCGATACTTTGTGTTCAATATGGCGTTCAATCGCTGCTAAAGCCAATGCTCCAAATTGAGACAGTGCGCATGGCGGGTGAAGAGAAGGTTGAGCGGGCCACTGCATTGGTTTCGCAGATGACCATGGTGAGCAATATCTTGGGCCCTGTGGTCGGGACGGCAGTCTATGGGTGCTTTGGCATCGATGCTCTTTGCGCAACCGCGTCGGTGTCGTTTGCGATTTCAGCTCTCTTGTTTGGGGTCGCACTCAAACAAAATGCCTCATCTGAAACGATGGGAGACGGCGCGACTCGTACGACATGCCGAAACGATTTTTGGGAGTCGATTCGGTATCTGTTGCAAAATGCATCATTGGTCGCTGTGATTTTGCTTGCGGCTGTTTTGAACTTTGCGTTGGTTGGGCTAACGATTGGCGCTCCCATTATTGTTACAAAGCATCTCGGCATGCAATCGTCCTGCGTTGGGATAGTTGAGGTGGCTATGGGCTTGGGTGGTCTTGCCGGCAGTGGCTTGGTCGGCATTTGGCCGCATCGTTTTTCTTTCAATGGCATATGTCGATATGTTGCGATGATCTGTTTTGGAGTCGCGCCGATTATTGTTACGCTGCTGTTCGGCGTAGATGTATGCGTGTTCACCGTGTTTGCGGTTGGTTCGGCATGGGTCATGGTGTGGGCAAGCATTGCGTCGGTTGAAATTACCGCGTTTGTTCAGCGGGCAGCGCCGACTGAGCTCTGCGGAAAAGTGCTTTCGGTCGTTTACATGGTCCTTTCCTGTGCAACGCCTATTGGCCAATTGGTTTACGGGCTCGCATATGATCGATGGACACCGGCGATTGTATTCGCAGGCATGTTGGCGGTGCTGACGTTGACGACGGCGCTGTTTTATCGGCTGAAAAGTCGCTTGTGGCGATTGATTTAACGCGCTGGGGCACTGTGGCTTTGCGGGAGCGAATGTCCCGGCGCGTTGGAGCGCCCTTGCATGGGCGCGCTCATTCTCGTCTAAAATATCGTGCAGACGAAAGAGAGGCATGCCCATGATCAAGATGTTCGCGAGTGACTTAGACGGAACGCTGCTTAACGCCCTGCACGAGGCAGATAGGACTATCCGCCGCGCCATTCGCGAGCTGACTGAGGCTGGCCTGCATGTGGTTCCCGCGACTGGACGCTCGACGTTGCCGATCGGCGAGCATGGCTTTACGGGCCTGGCGCTTGACGCCTGCTGCTCCAATGGGTCCATCGTGCGCGACAGGCATGGCGAGGTGCTCAAGACCTGGACCATCGACCCGCAGGTTACCGAGGAGCTGCTCAAGGCGTTCCCGGACATTTGCTTTGACTGCTCCACGCCCGATGGCATGTTTTCGAGTGGATCGTTCGAGATGCATCAGGCGGGCTTTAAAAAGGACAGCCCCATCAAGCGTATTGTGATGCGCGGCATGCGTGCGCGTGGCGGCTATCACGAGGAACAGTATTTCGACCAGTCGATCGGCGATATCTTGCGTCACGATGTATGCAAGATCAATTGTCGCGTGACCTCGCCCGAGCTGGAGCGTGACCTTAAGTCGTATCTTGCCGAGCGATCGGACCGCGTGGTCAACGCGCCGTTCGATCCGGTGATGTTCGAGATCACGGACGTGGCGTGCAACAAGGGCGAGGGTGTGGCCTGGCTGGCGGGCTACTACGGTATTGCCGAGGACGAGGTCGCTGTCTACGGCGACGGCGGCAACGACATTGCCATGCTCAAGCGTTTCCGCCACAGCTACGCGACCAAAAACGGCAGCAATGCAGCTAAGGCCGCCGCGAGCGCAACTATCGGCAGTTGCATGGTCCACGCCGTTCCCAAACACATGCTCGCCACCATGCGCAAGCAAAACTCCCGCACCGTCATCGAATAATGTGACAAAGGGACAGCCCCTTTGTCACAGGGGCCTGTGTGCTTGGAATACGAACATATATTCGTATATATAACTAGGCTCTGGTAGAATCGGTATCGTTGACGGCAGTTCCATGTGCCGGGCAGCGCCCTCCATCTGATGGGAGGTGATGCCCATGACCGATCTGATTGATTTTGTGAGGCTCCTGACCGCCTTGGTCTCGCTCCTCACGACGCTCATCGGACTTTCCGAGGCACTTAAGCAACGTTCGAAGCAACGTAAAAGGGGTCGCCGCCGCTAAGGCGTTGACCCCTTAAACCAAGCAACGGCGCTGCCCAGCTAACCACAACTTGGGCTGCCGTCAACACTATTCTACCCACGAATGCCATTTTGAACAATCGGTAATACCGCTCCAAAAGCCAGGCACAACCGGCACAACCTAGGCGGTCACTGGATGCGACAAAGGGATAATCCCTCTGCCACATTCCAAATATTGCCTTTACGTGTTGATGCACACGGTGTGCAATAATACTCGCACTGTGCAATAGCGCACAGGCTGAGTAACAAGGAGGACGCTTGTCCCAGCTCGAGAAATGTGATCGCCGGTCCCTTCGCTCGCAGCGTGCCCTTCGCCAGGCACTTGCTAGCGAGCTTGCCGAAAGCGGCGACCTTTCGCGCATTAATGTCGCGTCGCTCACCGAGCGCGCTGGCCTTACGCGTCGCACGTTCTATTCGCACTACCGCGATATTCCCGACTTTATCAATCAAATCGAGGATGGCTTGCTGGCCGAGATCCGTGAGCGCATTGAGCTCATCACCGCAGCTCAGCTGCCTGATCTCTATCACAACATCGATGAGCTCGAGCCGGCGCCCGGTTCGGTTGAGCTGCTGCGTTATCTTGCGGCCAACCGCGACTTAATCGGTGCGCTGCTGGGTCCGGGCGGCGACCAGGCCTTCATTAAAAGGATTATCGACACCGCGCGTGAGGCTGTGGTGCCGCGTGCGCAGACGGGTATTTTGGGCCTGGCGCTGGGTACGTTCTTTGACTACTACGTCACCTACGTCGTGAGTGCCGAGGTCGGCATGATTCAGCGCTGGTTTGAGCGTGGGCTCACCGAATCGCCCGAGGCCATGGCGCGCATTATGACGGTGCTCGCTTTTGTGCGTCCCGGCGACCTGTATGGCCAACCCATTGATATCAACGTGCCGGAATACGGCATGAAGCTATTGAACTTGCAGCTCGAGGACGCGGCCGACACCGCCGCAACCGTCGAGTCCAACAACTAAGAGGAGAGACAGATGAGCAAACTCGTCGAGGGCATCAAGGATCGTATGGTTGCTGCCGCACGCGAGGCCGCGCCCGCCGTGGTGAACGCCGCGCAGAAGGCCGCGACCGCGGCAGCCGAGAAAGTTGTCGAGGCTGTTGCCGATGCCAAGAACGCGGCAGGGGAGACGTCCATCGCTAGCGAGCCCGCCACCGCCGCTGAGCCCGTAGCCGCCGCCCACGCCCCCGAAGGCGCGATCTTCAACCCCGAGGCCGCCCGCGGCAACCTGCACCTGGGCATCGACGTAGGCTCCACCACCGTTAAGCTCGCCGTGCTCAACGACGACAACCAGATCGTCTACGCCAAGTACCAGCGTCACCACACCGACGTCCGTGCCTGCGCCCGCGACCTGTTCGAGGGCGCTGCGACCGTGCTGCCGACGGCCCAGATGACCTGCGCCATTACCGGCTCGGGCGGCCTGCTGCTGTCCCAGTGGCTCGACTTGGAGTTTGTCCAGGAGGTCATCGCCAGCAAGCGTGCCGTCGAGACCCTTATCCCGGCCACCGATGTCGCCATCGAGCTGGGCGGTGAGGACGCCAAGATCATCTACTTTGACAACGGCATCGAGCAGCGCATGAACGGCACCTGCGCCGGCGGTACGGGCGCGTTCATCGACCAGATGGCAACCCTGCTGCACACCGACGCGAGCGGCCTCAACGAGCTCGCGGCCAACGCGACCACCATCTATCCCATCGCCAGTCGCTGCGGCGTATTTGCCAAGACCGACGTGCAACCGCTGCTCAACGAGGGTGCCCGTCCCGAGGATGTGGCCGCCTCCATCTTCCAGGCCGTCGTGACCCAGACCATCTCGGGTCTGGCGTGCGGTCGCCCCATCCGCGGCAACGTCGCCTTCCTTGGCGGCCCGCTGCAGTACCTCTCCGAGCTGCGCCACCGCTTCTACCTCACGCTCAACCTGGACGAGGAGCACCGCATTGTGCCCCAAAACGCCCACCTGTTTGTGGCAAGCGGCGCCGCCATGGCGCACGAGTCCAACAAGCTCAGCACGTTCCCGCAGCTCATTGAGGCCATCGATGCCCTGGGTGACACACAGGGTGCCGAGGTCGAGCGCCTGGACCCGCTCTTTGCCACCGACGAGGACTTTGCCGAGTTCAAGACCCGCCACGACACCGAGGTCGTCCCCAAGGGCAAGCTCGACGGCTACACCGGCCGTGTGTTCATCGGCATCGACGCCGGTTCCACCACCATGAAGGCCGCGCTCGTGGGCGAGGACGGCCAGCTGCTGCACACCTGGTACGGCAACAACAACGGCGACATCCTGGGCACGGCCAAGGTCATCATGGCCGATTTCTACAACCACATCCCTGCGGGCTGCACCATCGGCCACGTGACCACCACGGGCTACGGCGAGGCGCTGCTCATCGAGGCCCTCAAGGCCGATTCCGGCGAGATCGAGACCGTCGCGCACCTGCGCGGCGCCAAGGCTTTCCTGCCCGGCGTCGAGTTCATCCTGGACATCGGCGGCCAGGACATGAAGTGTCTGCGCGTCAAGGACGGCGTCATCGAGCACATCATGCTCAACGAGGCCTGCTCGTCGGGCTGCGGCAGCTTTATCGAGAGTTTCGCCGTGTCTATGAACATGGACGTGCGCGCGTTTGCCGATGCCGCCATTCATGCCAAGGCCCCCGTCGACCTAGGCAGCCGCTGCACGGTCTTTATGAACTCGCGCGTCAAGCAGGCGCAAAAGGAAGGCGCCACGGTGGGCGACATCGCGGCCGGCCTGTCTTATTCCGTCATCAAGAATGCCCTGTTCAAGGTCATTAAGCTGCGCGACCCCAAGGAGATCGGCAGTCAGGTGATCGTCCAAGGCGGCACCTTTATGTCCGACGCCACGCTGCGTGCGTTTGAGCAGCTCACCGGTGTTCACGCCGTGCGCCCCGACATCGCCGGCTGTATGGGCGCCTACGGTGCGGCCCTGCTCGCCCGCGATCGCGCCGGCGCCGACGGCATCTCGACCATCCTTTCGGCCGAGGACATCGCGCACCTCACCGTGACGCAAAAGCACGTCCGCTGCGGCCGTTGCTCCAACAACTGCCAGCTTACCGTCAACGATTTTGGCGGCGGCAGGCGCTTTATCACCGGCAATCGCTGCGAGAAGGGTGCCGGCCACAAAAAGCAAAAGACCGAGGCCCCCAACCTCTTCAAAAAGAAAAACGAGCTGCTGTTTAACCGCGAGGTGCTGAGCCCCGACGAGGCCCCGCGCGGCACCGTGGGTATCCCGCGCGCACTCAACATGTACGAGAACTACCCCTTCTGGCATGCGTTCTTTACGCGCCTGGGCTTTAGCGTGCAGCTGTCCGACCAGTCGAGCAAGAAGACCTACCAGGCGGGCATCGAGTCCATGCCGTCCGAGAGCGTGTGCTATCCGGCAAAGATGAGCCACGGCCATGTGATGAACCTTATCGACCGCGATGTCGACTTCATCTGGATGCCGTGCGTGCGCTGGGAGCGCAAGGAGGATCCGACGGCTGGCAACTGCTATAACTGCCCCATCGTCATGAGCTACCCCACGGCGTTGGCACTCAACATCGACGAGATCCGCGAGCAGAACATCGAGTTCCTGTATCCGTTTGTGCCGTATCACGACAAGACCGAGCTCAAGCGCCGTCTGTACCAGGTGCTCGCCGTCGACCGTGTGGCCGATGCGCAAGCTGGTCGCGGTCGCGTGCGTGGGCCCAAGATCACGCGCTCCGAGGTCGATGCCGCTGTCAACGCTGCCTTTGAGGCCGATGCGCGTTTCCATGAGGACATCCAGACCATGGGCGAGGAGGCTCTTAAGTGGGTCGAGGACCACGGTGGCCACGGCATTGTGCTCGCCGGCCGCCCCTACCATAACGACCCCGAGATCAACCATGCCCTGCCCGAGCTTATCTCGAGCTTTGGCTTTGCGGTCTTTACCGAGGATTCGCTCGCGCACCTGGTAAAGCCTGAGCGTCCGATTCGCGTCGTCGACCAGTGGATGTACCACAGCCGCCTGTATGCCGTCGCCCGTTTTGTGACGATGCGCAACGACCTGGATCTGATCCAGCTCAATTCCTTCGGCTGTGGCCTGGACGCTCTGACCACCGACCAGGTGCAGGAAATCCTTGAGGCCAGCGGCAAGATCTACACCGTGCTCAAGATCGACGAGGTGTCCAACCTGGGCGCTGCGCGCATCCGCATCCGCTCGCTCATGGCGGCGCTCAAGGACCAGGAGGCCGAGCGCTTGGCCGAGGCTACGGCAGCGGGCGAGGCCTACGAGCAGGGCGACGCCGCGCCGGTGGCACCCTCCATGGATGCTCCCGCATTCGCGAGCCGCAAGTACACGTTTGAGGCGCAGCGTGAGAGCGCCTCGACCGCATGGCCCAAGGTGCCCTTTACCGAGCAGATGCGCGAGGAGGGTTACACCATCCTGTGCCCGCAGATGGCGCCGATCCACTTTGACCTGGTCAAAGAGGTGTTCCGCGGTGCCGGCTACAACCTGGAGCTGCTGCCCTCGACTGACCACGATGCCGTCGAGGCCGGTCTGCGCTATGTGAACAACGACATCTGCTATCCGTCGATCCTGGTGACGGGTCAGATCATGGAGGCCATCGAGAGCGGTCGGTACGACCTGTCCAAGACAGCCGTGGTCATCAGCCAGACCGGCGGTGGCTGCCGTGCCACCAACTACATCGCGCTTATCCGCAAGGCCCTGCGCGAGAGCGGCCACCCCGAGATTCCGGTGATCTCGCTTTCGGCCGTGGCGCTGGGCGAGGACAACCCCGGCTTTAAGATTACGCCGGCGATGCTTAAGCAGGCAGTCTACGCGGTGCTCTTTGGCGACGTGATGATGCAGATGCTCTATCGTTGCCGCCCGTACGAGGCAACGCCCGGTGCGGCGAACGCACTCTACGAGGAGTACATGGCGCGCGCCCGCAAGCTGGCGCCCAAGTTCAACAGGCATAACTACACCAAGCTGTGCCGCGAGGCCATCCGCGCGTTCGACTCCATGCCGCTCGTGGGCGAGGGCACCAAGCCGCGCGTGGGCGTGGTCGGCGAGATCTTGGTCAAGTTCCATCCCACGGCCAACAACCACGTGGTCGACGTTATCGAGCGCGAGGGCTGCGAGGCCGTGGTGCCGGGCCTGCTCGACTTCTTCCTGTACTCCATGAGCAACGCCGAGCTGCAGAAGGACGAGCTGGGAAGCTCTCCCACTACGCGCGCGGGCATGCAGGCGCTCATCAAGCTGGTGGACTGGATGCGCACGCCGGTGGAGGAGATGCTCGAGAAGTCCCGCCGCTTTGAGGCGCCCGAGCGCATCGGCACCATGGCCGACAAGGCCCGCACAGTGCTTTCGGTGTGCAACAACATGGGCGAGGGCTGGCTGCTCACGGCCGAGATGCTCGACCTGATCGATCACGGTGCGCCCAACATCATCTGCACGCAGCCCTTCGCGTGCCTGCCCAATCACGTGGTGGGCAAGGCCGTAATCAAGGAGCTGCGCCGCCAACATCCCGAGAGCAACATCGTCGCGGTGGACTACGACCCCGGCGCGTCCGAGGTCAACCAGCTCAACCGTATTAAGCTCATGATCAGCGTGGCCAAGGAGAACATGCGCGCCGGTAAGGGCTTTAAGCTCGAGAAGGTGGCGCCGCTCGCGATGGACGAGGTCACCGGCCAGATGCGTGCTCATGACGGCTGTGTGAGCTGCGGGCCGGCCAGCGAGGAGGCCGTGGCATCGGTCGCCGAGCGCCTGGGACGCGGCATTAAGAAGTAACTGGCCTGCTATGGGCTAGATATGGGACAAACGGGTGGCAGCCGTACCGGTTACCACCCGTTTTTACTGGACATCTGTTGCGTAAACGGTCCAACTATCACCCCCTGCGAACTTGGATTTCGGAAGTATGCGGCAAAATTTGAATAGGCCGAGCACACTGGATATGCCCAAGCTTTGTACCTGCGGTTTTATTGGTGAAAAACCGGGGTGTGCTCGAGGGCTCCGGAATTTGCCGCATACTTCCGAAAACAACGTCTCGGTGGCACCAAAAATTGCCTCCAGAACCCTGAGATAATGAACATATTGTAGCCGTTCGCCGCAAATTATCGTCCGTTCATGGAACCTATCTCCAACGAGTTGTAACCATATGGTTTGATGTTGAAAACATATGATTGCCGGCAGGCCATAGGTGACGTTCCCCCTGATATCGGAGGTTCCAGGTTTGTTTCGCGCTCCGTTTAATAACTATCGGTTGGGCTAACATGGGTCGCCGTGCTATTTCGATAACCCTTGCAGTGGTCTGCCTGGCTGTGCTCTTAGGCGCTACGGGGCTGTTTGCTATAAGTCGAGAAACATCCTATATGCAGGAATGTGCTTCCGAAGGCTTTGTCATTGATGGTTACTATCGGGATGACAAAACGAGTCGGGAAACCCTGGCTTTTCTTGAGGAGGACAACTGTCGATGGCAGCTGGTCGACCAAGACGGAATCTGCACAGACGGGCAGTTTAAGCGTACGGATGACCCCAACATCCTGATATTAAAGAAGGAAAACGGTGAAGAATTCGGTACGGTCCACGTGGCGTACTTGTCACGCCGACGCGATCAGGGCTTGCTCTACCTATTTAGAGATACCAGGGTGACCCGTTTTTATCTGGTGAGTACCGGTCCGGCGTTTACGGTGGAGTCTGGCGATGTCGATGCGGACAGTTGATTCACGGCAATAAAACAGCGAGCGGGGCACGGACATGAATCGCGCCCCGCTTTTTTGCTCGCGGCCTGCGTCGCGTCTGCGCCTCGTTCCGACTCGCGCCCGTGCGCGCATCCATCTCACATCCCGCATCACTTCACATCGAACTCCACGCGATCGAGTTCGGGCACGTTGAGGTCGATGAGCTTGCGGGCAACGCGGCGGTCGTGCGCCCCAAGCGTCTCGCTTGTCGTCACATGGGCGACAATCTCGCGCTCGACGATACCCTCCTCCTCGCCTTCGGTGGTCGAGGTCTCGACGGCGACGGTGTAATCCTTAAAGCCTGGCAGCACCGCCGCAAGCTCGCGCGTGGTTTCGGTGACGCCGTAGCCGTCCTGCACGCCGGCTTGCGCCGAGCCAATAGACCCCGTCGTCATAACGATGCAGGGGATGGCAAAGACTACCGTGCCCACAATGATGCGGCGGCGCACCTTGCGCGATAGCTCGTCGACCTCGGCGTTTTCTTCAGCAGTCACAATACCGTCGCCGTTCAGGTCGCGCTTGAGCGGCACGCGCAAAAGAAGCAGAACGGCTTCGGCCGCCAGCGCGATAAAGACAACGTTGATGCCAAACTCATAAAGCGCCGAGAGAAACAGTGGCCCGCTTGCGATGGCGATGCCATAGCCCGCCGCGCACAGGGGCGGCATGAGCGCGGTCGCCACGGCCACGCCGGCGATGAGCGTGGCGGGTTCCTGGTCGCGCGAGTTGCCCAGGCCACCCGCAAAGCCGCCCGCGAGCGCGACGGCAAGGTCCCACACAGTCGGTGTCGAATTGTCGATGATGGCGGCCGTGGTGGTGCCAAGGGGCGAGAGCTTAAAGTACAACGTAGACGTGACCAGGCAAAAGGCCATCTGTAGAGCCAAGCCCGCGACGGCCTCGACGGTAATCTCGCGGTCGAGCGTAGCGATGCCGTATGCCATGGCAAGAACCGAGCCCATGAGCGGGCAGATGAGCATGGCGCCCACGATGGCGATGTCCGAGTCGATATCGAGGCCGATGCTTGCGATGAGCATGGCGATGATGAGGATGCACAGGTGCGAGCCGGTCAGGCGCGCCCCGTTTACAAAGCGTTTGCGGATCACGTGATAGGGTGCGCGACCCTCGCGAATGTTGAACGCCCGCTTTAGGAAGCGATGCGCCTGTTCAGCCGCTTCGCTGTGGGCGGGGCGGATGCCATGGCGCCGATGATGGCGCTCGCGCAGCCGCTTGATCTGTTGTTTGTCGAGTTCCATATCCACCTCGTATTGCCGCGGGAGCGCGGGTGTGTTCGCAGCATGTACTCTACACCGTGAGGGGCGGCGCGGTCATCTTGGCGTGGAACTTAAGCGAGTGGGAAAACGGGTGCGTAGCAAATGCGTTGCGGCCGAGGGTTTCGGCAGATACAAAAAAGCGCGGGATCGGATTGGATCCGACCCCGCGCTCTGCGCTGGTGCGTTGTTGTTCGGCCTATCCCAGCAGGCTTAAGCCCACGGAGACAAACGCCAGGATAACGCCGACGATTGACTCGCCGCCGAGCAGGCCGCTGGCGACAACCAAGCCCTGTTCCTGGAAGGCGGCGTCCTTGGCAGCCCTTTCCTCGTCAGAAAGACCAGCGGTGGCGTCGCGGTGGGCGGACCACTTGTCGTAGGCGAGTTTGACGCAGGAGCCCAGGAATGCCGTGAGTGACATGTAGAACGGCAGGTACACGCCCAGGCCGATCATCATGGCCGGAATGCCGAGCCAGTACATGACGATGCCGGCGATAAAGCCGCCAACGAACCACGGCACGCTCGGGATGCCCGAGACCATGGTAGCGACCACACTTGCCTGCGCGGCCACAAAGCTCTTGTCGGGACCAAAGGCGTCCGGACCATAGGCGGTGACAAGCGCGACCATGACGGCGGCGGCGACCAGGGCGCCCACGATGCCGCCAATGGCTTGGCCGATCCACTGCGCACGCGGGTTGGTGCCCAGCACGGCGCCGGCCTTAAAGTCGTTCATGACGTCGCCCGCAAGGCCGCACGCCACGGCCACGATGCCGGCGATAAAGAACAGTTTGACCTGAGCGATCTGTGCGAAGGCAGCCACGATGAGCATGACGATGAGGCCAAAGATCTCCATGGGGTCGATGCCCGTCTGGCCGCAGCTCTGTGCGCTCATAATGGTAGTGACAAAGGTGAACAGCGTCACGATGACGGCCGGGACGGGACCAAGGTCGAGCGCGATGGCGACGATCACGGCGATGGCGGCAGCGCCCAGGCCGATGATGCCGGCGTCGAGCTTAAGGGAGCCCGAGATGAGCGACTGCTCGTCGGTGTCGGTGGAGCTGTCGGCGGCAAGACCGCGGACGATACCGGCGACCTGCGGCAGGATGTCCTTGAGGACGACGGCGACGCCAAAGCCCATCATGAGGCCCATGCCCAGGGACTTGACGATGCCCTGCGCGGTCACAATATCGAACAGACCGGCAGCGGTGCCGCCCACGATGATGCCAAAGTTGCCCAGCAGGGCGCCGGCAAACCAGAAGGCGACCGGGGCGAAGCCCACGAGGAAGCCGACGGAGAGCAGCATGGGCGAGTTGTAGATGCCAAAGGTCACGCCGGGGATGTTGAGCGTGCATAGCATGCTGGGCACCACGCCCAGAGCGTCGCGAAGCACGCTGTAGATGCCTGCGATGGCCATAGAGCCAAAGAGCTGCTTGCCGGTCTTGCCGCCGGCCTCGGTGGCGCGCAGGGTCTGAGCTGCGGCGTTGCCGGTGGGGAACTCCAACGCGGCGTCTACGATAAAGTGGCGGTGGATGAGTGCCGTGGCCAACAGGCCCAGGATAGTGCCGGCGAGTGCCACGATGAACATGTCGAGCCAGCTGATCTGGTCGGCATAGCCCAGCATCCAGGCGCCCGGGATGGTAAACGCCAGACCGCCGGCGACCATGGCGCCTGCTGACATGATAGTGTGGGTGACGTTTGCCTCGTTGAGGCTGGCGTTGCCCATGAGCTTAAGGAAGAACAGCGAGATGACGGCAGCGAAGACGATCGGCCAGGGGAGTGCGCCCATCTTGAGGGCGGTGTAGGCCGAGCTTGCCGTGATGATCACGCAGCCAAGGACGCCGATGACGACGCCGCGCAGCGTAAGTTGACCGCGCATCGAGGTGCGGTTCGAGGGATTGCTCATATAAAACTCCTTTGCGTATATCCGCTTCCCCCGGGAGCGCCGTTACGGATACGGCGCGGGAAGTCGGGTTACCAAGGGCCGCCGCGTGAGCTCGCAAACGACCGCGCACCAGTATAGCCGCAAGCTAGTCATTTTGGGATGACTGGTTTAGGTAGGCGATATACTGCTGGACAGACGAAAGGAGCGCCGACGATGCTTAATGGGTACGCATATATATTGACGATCGACGTGGGCAACACGTTCATTCGCTTTGGCCTGTTTGCAGAGGATTCGGCCGCGGCGCAGGAATGTCCGCTTGCGACGTGCGAGATCACCACGCCGTCGAGCATCACAGCAGACGAGGCGCGCATGCGTCTCGTGCAGGTCATGGCCGCACTGGCGGCCGATGCGGGCATGCCGGGTGCGCTTGTGCCCGCGGCTGCTGTGCTGAGCTGCGTGGTCCCGGCGCTCGAGCGCCCGTGGAAGGCGGCACTTTCCCGCACCTGCACGGGGCGCGTGCTCACCGTGGGGCCGGGACTTAAGACCGGCATGCCCGTGCACTACGACGATCCGGCCGAGATCGGCCCCGACCGCATCGCCGATGCCGTGGCGGCCCGCGCCGTCTACGGGTCGCCGTGCATCGTGATTGACCTGGGCACGACGACCAATATCGAGGTCATCGACGCGCACGGTACCTTTGTGGGCGGCGTTATCGCGCCGGGGCTGGCACTCGGCGCCCGTTCGCTCTCGGCGGCAGCAGCGCGCCTACCCCAGGTTGAGCCCTCGGCGCCCACACATGTAATCGGCCACAACACGCGTGAGGCCATGCGCTCGGGTGTGGTTTTGGGCGAGGTGGCCCGCATCGACGGCATGCTCGACATGGTGCTTGCCGAGATGCGCGCGACCAAGGCCGCGGGGGAGGGCGATGTGCCCATCGTCATTACCGGCGACGATGCCGAGGCACTTGCGGCGCTGGTCGGCCATAGCCTGACGGTCGACGACGCGCTGACGTTGCGGGGTCTCGCCGAGCTCTACCGCATCAACCAAAAGCCCCGCCGCGCGTAGGGCGAGGGGCTGGTGGGATAAGCGCCCCTACCTTTCACCTGCTACAATGGGCCAAACTATTGCGATTTCGGAGGTGTCTGCCATGTCGGACGATCTTCATCAAACCGCGTCGGGCAAGCGCCGCGACGTTATTAGCTGGGACGAGTTCTTTATGAGCGTGGCCATCGCCGCGCAGCGCCGTAGCAAGGACCCCAACACGCAGGTGGGAGCATGCATCGCCAGCACCAACCACCGCATCCTTTCGGTGGGCTACAACGGTACACCCTCGGCGCTCAACGACGACTTTTTCCCGTGGGGTACGAGCGATGACCCGCTGCAGGACAAGCACAACTACGTGGTCCATGCCGAGGCCAACGCCGTGCTCAACTACCGTGGCTCGCTCAAGGACCTCGAGGGTTCCACGGTCTACGTCACGCTGTTCCCGTGCCACGACTGCGCCAAGATCCTGGCGCAGGTGGGCGTGGGCGAGGTCGTCTACCTGGACAATAAGTATGCCGACACCGATGACGGCCGTATCAGCCGCCGCATTCTCGACTCCTGCGGCATCAGCTACCGCCAGGTCATCGTCGATGTCCAGATTGGTACCGGGGAGCAGACTCAGCAGTAGCGCGTGCCAACGCCAGCTGGCGGCAAAACAGCCAAAAGAGACCCGTCCCAAATTGACTGCTCGTGAAAGTCGTGTCCGCACGCATGGCTGGCGCCTAAGCGGGTACATGGCTGTAGTAACATAGCCCCTGTCCGCGGGCGTGCCCGCGTTATTGTGAGAAAGGAGCCCCTGTGGCTGTTAACGAAGAGCTGCTTAAGAAGGTTCTTGAAGAGATTCGCCCCAACCTGCAGGCCGATGGCGGCGATATGGAGTATGTGGGCGTCGACGACGAGGGTGTTGTCAAGCTGGAGCTGCAGGGCGCCTGCGCCGGCTGCCCCATGAGCTCGCTAACCCTTTCCATGGGTATCGAGCGCATCCTGAAGGAGCATGTGCCCGGCGTTACCCGCGTTGAGCAGGTCAATGCTTCCGGCGAGGCCGAGGACCTGTACGACGAGTACGCGCCGTTCTAAGATGCGAAAGCTGCGGACGGTACGCTCCGCATAGACGTTACGTCCAAATATGCGGCTGCGAGCGTAAGGCCCGCGGCCGCATTTGTATGTAGGGAGCAGGGGATCGATATGCTCAACGACCTCTACCATATGCTTGATCCCGTCGCTATCTCGGCGGGCCCCATCACCATCTACTGGTACGGCCTGGCCTATGTGGTCGGCGCCCTGCTCACGGCGGTCGTTATGTATCGCACACAGCGCCGCTGGGGCTTCGACATTACGATCGATGACCTGACGAGCGTCGTGGTCGGCGCGGTCTTTGGCCTCATCATCGGCGCGCGCCTGTTTTACGTCGTCTTTTACGGCGATGGCTACTATTGGACCCACCCGCTCGAGATCTTTGCCACCAACGAGGGCGGCATGAGCTTCCACGGTGGCCTGGTCGGCGGCATCTTGGGTGGCATCATCGTGTGCCGCATGTATAAGCTCGACGCCTGGACCGTCGCCGACCTTGCCGTGATCGGCGCTCCGCTGGCGCTGTGCCTGGGCCGTTGTGCCAATTTCGTCAACGGCGAGCTGTGGGGCAAGCCGACCGATCTGCCTTGGGGTGTGGTCTTTGGCGGCACCGCGGGCGATATGCCGCGTCACCCTTCCCAGCTCTACGAGGCGTTTCTAGAGGGCATCGTGCTCTTTTGTATCCTGCAGGTGCTCAGTCGCAAAAAGCCGCTGCTGCCCCAGGGCACGTTTATGGGCGTGTTTGTGATGGGCTACGGCATCGTCCGCTTCCTCGTCGAGTTCGTGCGCGTGCCCGATGCCCAGCTGGGCTATCTGCTGGGCGGTGTCATCACCATGGGTCAGCTGCTGAGTTTGCCGCTCGTGATTGCCGGCCTGGTGCTCATCATCTTCGCCCGACACCGCAATCGCCCCCAGCGCATCTACCTCGACGCCTAACCAAGACCACCACAAAGGGGACAGGCACTTTTGTGGTGGTCTTGCCGAGTTTGATAGGTTTCTAGAAAGGCTTTCGGACTGTGAAGGATTCCGACCTCTCCACAACGGCTGCGCGCGACGCTGCCCGCATCGTCTGGTTTAAGCGCTACCCCGCCAAGCAGACGCTCATCGCATTTCTGCTCGCACTGTTGGCGACCACGGCGTTTTCCATCGATCCCGCCCCGGTGTCGAGCAACGCAGTCTTGGCGATTGACCCCAAAGCCTCGGGCATGCTGTACGTGTGCTACGAGGTGCTCCTCTCGTTTGCCGGCCATACCGACGCGGTCATGCTGCTTGCGCTTGCCTGCCTGCTCACTCTGCCGTTTCGCTACGTATTCTTTGGCCGCGGCGATGCTTGGCGTCCTTCGGTGATCCTTCCGTCGCTGTTCTTTGCCGTCTGCATGGTGTTTGGCCGCAGCTACGACTTCACCGATTCTGCCGAGATTGTGCTCGGCGACAAGGCCCGCATCATCTGCGCCTGGATAGGCGGTGCGGGCTGGATGCTCTTGGCGGTCGTTGCCTTCTACCTGGCTTTTGAGTGTCTAGATTGGCTGAGCTCTCGGCGCATTCCGTTTTCCGAAGCGCACTTTGGCCGCGTATGGCGTGTGGCTCACGCCGTGCTCTCGGTCCATCCCTTTGCCGGGCCCTTCCTGGTGCTTGTGATTGCCTGGGCGCCCACGCTTATCGCTTCGCTGCCCGGCCTTTTTATGGGAGATACGGGTGCGCAGATTCGCCAGTGGTTCAACTACCCCAACGGCACGAGTGACTACCTGCGTCTGCTCAATCCCAATGTGTTGCTCAACGGACATCACCCCGTGGTGCACACGGCTATCATCGGTTCGTGCGTCCAGCTGGGGCTTTCACTGTTCAACAGCGCCAACGCAGGTCTTGCCATCTACACCTGCGCACAGTTCGTCATCACGGCCGCCTGCATGGCCTATTCCATCTCGTCGCTGCGCAAGCTGGGCGTGAGTCTGCCGGTCCGCGGCGTGATCTTGCTGTTCTTTGTGTTTATGCCCATGTTCTCCAACTACGCGGCCCTGCTTACCAAAGATGTGCTGTTTGCCGACGCGTTTTTGGTGCTGTTGGTGCAGGCCGTGAAGCTCGTGGCATGCGGCCTGCCCCGTCGCGATGCCAATGCCGAGCGTGCGGGCGAACAGAGGCCCGTGCTCTTTGCGCGCCATGACTGGCTGCTGCTCGCTCTGGGTGCCATGGGTTCCACGTTTCTGCGCAACGGCGGCCTGGTGTTTCCCCTCGCGGCATGCGTAATCGCGGCGGCGTTTTGCGCATGGGACGTGCATGTGGCTCGTCGTGCAGCCAAGCAGGCTGGTGCTGCGCCTTCGGGCGCCATCCCGCGTTTCCGCTGGATGGGAGTTCTTGCGGTGCTTGCACTCTGCCTTGCCTCTAATATGTACTTCACCAAGGTCTTTATGCCGGCGCACGATATCACGCCTGGTTCCAAGCGCGAAATCCTCTCGATTCCGTTCCAGCAGACGGCTCGTTTCGTCCAAAAGCACGACGGCCTCAACTCGGGCGTCAACCCCACGGTTAAGGAGGACGGCACCATCGTGGAGGCTCCTTGCGACGGCTTGGTGACCGACGAAGAGCGTGCCGTGATCGACCGTGTGCTCAAGTACGAGAATCTGGGCCGCCGTTACAACCCGGACAAGTCGGACGCCGTCAAAAATTGCTTTAACGAGTACGCCTCGCAGGAAGACATCAAGGCCTATTTTGAGGTGTGGGCCCAGATGTTCAAAAGGGATCCCGAGTGCTATATCTCGGCGCTCATCAATAACTACTATGGGTACTTCTATCCGAGTGCCCGCGATGCGTGGGTCTACAGCACGTCGCGCAGTGCCGAGATTATGGCGAAGCCCGATAACCTCAAGTACTTTGACTTCCATCCGGTCGATAGCAAGGTTGTGCGCTGGTGCGACCACCTGATTAACCTGTATCGCGTGGCAGTACAACGCATCCCGTTTATCTCGCTCGCCATGAGCTCGGCCACCTATGTGTGGATCATGATCGCCGTGGTGGTCTATCTGCTACGCCGTCATTCGTGGCGCGGGCTGGCCATTTGGGTGCCGCTGCTGGGTGTGCTCGCCGTGTGCCTGATCGGTCCCTGCAACGGCTCGACCTACATGCGTTACCTGTATCCGGTCATCGCCTGCATGCCCTTTGCCATCGGCGCCACCATCACCCGCAGCGACCTCCTCTGGTCCTAATTTGGTGCAAAGGGGACAGGTTACTTTGCACCAACCCCTTGCACCAAGGGGCTGTATCATCACGACGCCTTCATTTTGGGGTTTATCTCGCAGGCCAGTAGGTATATCATAACGACGTTTGTTTATATTGCCCGAGCATCTGCGCTGGGCTTTAGGTCGAAACCGATAGGAGACACGTATGTCCGGACACTCTAAGTGGGCCACAACCAAGCATCGTAAGGGCGCGCAGGACGCCAAGCGTTCCGCCCTCTTCTCCAAGCTGAGCCGCAACATCACCGTTGCTGCCCGTCTCGGCGGCGACCCGCTGCCCGAGAACAACGCCAGCCTCGCTGCTGCCGTTGCCAAGGCCAAGGCTCAGTCCATGCCTAAGGACAAGATCAAGTCCGCTATCGACAAGGCTTTTGGTTCGGGTGCTGACGCCGCCGTCTACGAGAACATCGTGTACGAGGGCTATGGTCCCGCCGGTGTCGCCGTCTACGTTGACTGCCTGACCGATAACCGCAACCGCACTGCCGCCGATGTCCGTTCCGCCTTCTCCCACGCTGGTGGCAACCTGGGCACCTCCGGCTCCGTCGCCTTCCAGTTTGAGCGCAAGGGCCAGATCGTCGTCGCCAAGGAGATCCTGGACGAGAACGCCAAGAAGGAGACCATGATCGCCAACGGTGCTGCCGGTGACGAGGATGAGTTCATGATGGCAATCGCCGAGGCTGGTGGCGAGGACTACGAGGACGCCGGCGAGGAGTGGATCGTCTGGACCGCTGCTAACGACGTCATGGCTGTCTCCAAGGCACTCGAGGAGCAGGGCGTCCAGGTCAAGGGTTCCGAGACCACCATGGTTCCGACCACCCCGACCGAGGTCTCCGGTACCGACGCCAAGAAGGTTCAGCGCCTCATCGACCGTCTCGAGGAGCTCGACGACGTCCAGGATGTTTACAGCACCATGGATATGACCGACGAGGTCATCGCTGCCCTCGAGGAGGAGTAGCACCCGCGCGGGTTAAGCCGCGCATATCTGGGCATAATGAAGCGAGCATGCAAGCCTCGTGGAATAGATGAGCCGGATCCGCGTGCGTAGAGCACCGGACCCGGCTCTTTTATAATGATGCGAATCGTTTTGCATTCTGTGGACCGAGACCCGAAAGGAGCGCCGCATGCGCGTGCTCAAACGAGCCCTAGCAATCGTGTACCTTGCCGCCGCCATCGTGGCGCTGGGCACGCTTGTCTGCCAGTTCTGGGGACCGTATACGTATCGCTTTATGCTGCTATTGCGTGACACCATGCCTCGCGTCGTCGTTACGGTGTGCGCCGCCATCGTGGCGCTTGGCGTGCTCATTGGGTTTTTCCGCTTGATGTTCGCGCGTCGCGAGCCGTCCTGCGTGCATCCGGCGGGGGAGCGCAATATCGAGGTCACGCTCGCAGCGCTTTCCTCGTGCGCCCGCGCCGCGGCGGAGTGCGATGATCGTGTGATGGTTGAGCATATCGAGGCACGCGTTCAAGGCTCCGACGAGTCGCGCGTTCGTTTTAAGGTAGAGGCCATCGCGCTCGACGACCGGGACGTGGCCTCCCAAGCTATCGCGATGCAGCAGCGCATCGAGAAGGCCTGCGACACCATGCTCGGCACGCCGGGCACGACCGCGCGCGTCCGTTTTTTGCCGTCCAAGACTACCGTCCAGACCGTGGAGGTTTCCGGTGAGTGATACCAACCAAGACAAGACCGCCCGCACGCCGCGCCTGACGATCGATCAGAACGCTACGCCGGCAGGCGAGTCCGCCGACACCAAGCCCGAGGCCGGCGAGCAGCACGACAGCGCCGCCAACGACTTTGACGAGGCCATGGGTCTCATCAAAGGTACGGGCGCTGCTATCTGGAGCTACGCCGTGCGCCACCCCAACACTACGCTCGGCGCCGTGGCAGGCTTTATCCTCGCCGTGCTGGTACTTACGTTGGGCCTGTGGGACACGCTCGTCATCGCATTCTTTGTGCTGATCGGTGCCGTGATCGGCCAGATTCGCGACGGCGAGAACGGTATCGTCAACTTCTTCGGCCGTCTGTTTAGCGGCCGCTAATACGTATTCGACTGTCGCATCCGCGGCAGGCATAAGGAGGAACCATGGCTTTTAACACGAAGGTCGATGTGGCCGATACCGAGCTCGAAGCGAATGAGGCCGTTGTCGATGCCGGGGACGTGGCGCTCGAGGACGAGGCACTCGTCGAGGCCGAGTTCGATGCGGACGAGGACAACGAGGAGATGGACGAGGAGGCGGACGAGTCCGAGGACTCGCTGACCTATTCCAACGGCGTGATCGAGAAAATCGTCGCCATGGCCACCCGCGAGGTGCCGCACGTTCTGGGCATGAAGGGAAACCTCATGCACTTTGTGCAGGAGCAGTTTGGTGCCGAGAACCTGACCAAGGGCGTGACGGTCGAGGTCACCGACGACAACCGCGTGGTCGTCAACATCTCGGTCATCATCGAGTATGGCGCCTATGCGCCTGCGATCTTCGACGACGTTAAGGCGCGCGTCACCGAGCGTCTGGCCGCGATGACCGGCCTTGAGGTGGCAGGCGTCAACCTACGCATCGAGGATGTCATCACCCCCGAGGAGTACGAGCACCGCACCAGCCAGCACGAGTAACCTACCAAAAAGGGACAGGTTTGTTTTGGCAGGTTTTATCTGCGTAAACGTCAAACGGCCGGTCGCGCATGCAAAAGCGCGGCCGGCCGTTTTCTATATGCCCTCGATGCGGTCATACCGCTCGTCTAACTAAGGGTTGCAATCTTCGCGTTCCGCGTTACCCTAATGGGCGCATTGTTTCCAAATTGTTAACGAGGGGTTGCCGTAATGGCCGACGAACACGAGACCGAAAGCAAGGCATGGGCGATTGAAGCCGCTGCGGCAGAGGCGGCGTCGCGTGCCGCCGAGGAGGTACATCGTCCTCCGGTGGTGCCGATGGAGCGCGTTGTCGGTCGCGAGGATATCGAACGTGGCGAGCGCGCCGGCCGCAAGCGCAGCCAGGAGCCAGGCTTTCCGCGCTTTTTTGCCGAGCTCAATCTGGGCCTGATTCTCACGGCGTTCGCCATCGTGGCCTTTAAAACCCCCAATCACTTTGCCTTCGGCGGCACCTCGGGCGTGTCGGTCATTCTTTCTACGCTGTTCCCGACCCTGCCCGTCGGCGTCTTTATGTGGATTATCAACGCGGTCCTGGTCGTTCTGGGCTTTATCTTTTTGGAGCGCAAGGCGATTCTGTGGAGCGTCTTCGCTTCGTTTGCGCTTTCGGCCTACGTCTCGCTGTTTGAGCTCTTCATTCCGACGGATGTTTCGATGACGGGTGATATGTGGCTCGACCTGTGCTTTGCCGTCATCTTGCCGGCGCTCGGCAGCGCTATTGTCTTTGATATCGGCGCCTCGACGGGTGGCACGGACATTCTTGCCATGATCCTCAAACGCCGCACCACGCTCGAGATTGGCCGCGCGCTGCTGCTGGTCGATATCGGCATCGTAACCATCGCGGCTTTCCTGTATGGCCCGCGCGTTGGCCTGTACTGCGTGCTTGGCCTGTTTGCCAAGACGCTCGTGGTCGATAAGGCTATCGAGAGCATTCACCTTCGTAAGGTCTGCACGATCATTTGCGCCGAACCGCGAAAAGTCGAGGAGTTTATTGTCAAGCATCTCAACCGCACGGCAACGATCAGCCGTGGCTACGGCGCCTTCTCGGGCAAGTGCGTCACGGTGATTATGAGCGTGCTGAGCCGTCGCGAGGCAGTGCAGCTGCGCCGCTATACCCGCGAGATTGACCCTGGCGCCTTCATCACCATCGTCGATAGCTCCGAGATCGTGGGCAAGGGCTTCCGCGGCACGAACTAGCGCGGACGCACCCTTCGAATCATTGAATAAAGCCGCCTACGTTGCAAATCGGCCATCTTGGAGTATTTGTCCCCACATTGGGCGATAATGTTGCCAAAGACATCGTTTGCGATCCAGGTGATTCGCTCTAGATACGAAGGGATGATTTCGATGTTCTGTTCGCAGTGTGGCGCCCCCATGGGCGATAACGACAAGTTCTGTGGCGCGTGTGGCGCTCCTAATACCGGTGCTGCAACCTCTGCTCCTCAGGGGCAGTCTCAGCCTCAGCAGTTTGTTCCTCAGCCTAACGTGAACGTGCCCAAGGGCTGTGTAGCTCAGGCGTTTGAAGACATGACCAAGACGCCGGGCGTGCTGCAGCGCGTGTGCCAGATTGCCTTTTTGCCGGCGCTCATCTGTGTCGTGTCGGTGCTCGTGCTCTTCATTCCCGTTATCGGCGGTATCGCGGCTGCCTTCGGCTTTTTGGCTGCCTGTGTGGCAAGCGCGTGCGGTTCTGGCTTTGGCATCGAATGGGGTCGCGACCTGTCGCTCAAGGTCGATGACGGCATGGATCGTCCGTTGATGCGTTCCACGTCGTTTGGCCTTGGCGTCTTTTCGGGCGTTATTTCGAGCGTGCTCAAGGTTATCGCGGCTATTCCCGTTATTGGTGTAGCGCTTTCGCTGGTGGAGAGCGTGGTAATTGGTGCCGCGGGTGCGTACTCTTATTACGGCTCCTATGCGCTTGAGGCCGCTCTATTTGGCTCGCTGGGCCTGTTTGTTCTGGCTATGATTGCCACGGCGGTCCTGGGTGTCTTCTTTACTATGTTCGCCGACATCGCCGTGATGCACTTTGCGGTGACCGGTCGTGTCGAGAGCGCGTTTTCGCTCGATAAGGTCTGGGCGGCCTTTAAGAACAATAAGACCAAGCTGTTCTGCGCATCGTTCCTTCCCGAGTTTTTGACGGGTCTGGTCGCCAACGTTATCACATGGATCCTGACGCTCGTCTTTGGCACCATTGCCTCTGTCGGTATGTATAGCTACTACTACCGTCCTACGGCTATTGAGGCGCTTGTTACCGGCGGTGGCATTACGCTCGTATTGTTCTTGGTGCTGACGGCGTTTGTCACGGTATTCCTTACGGTCTTTGGCAACATGCTCAAGCATCGTGCCGTTGGCTATTGGGTGGCGCGCTACGCAAGCGAGTGGGCCGACGAGGACAAGGACGACGTCCTGACCTTTGTGCTGCCGTTTGAGAAGAAGTCTGCTCCTTCGGGTTACAGCGCTCCGGATGCTTCGCCGGCACCTGCGCCCGAGCCCGAGCCCGCGCCCGAGTCTGCGCCTGAGCCTGCACCCGAGCCGGCGCCTGTGCCTGAGCCGGCACCCGCACCTGCGCCTGCAACGTCGCCCGCGCCGAGTTCTGCTCCCGAGCAGGAGTGCCCGCCTGTTGGCGAACCTGCTGAGCAGACTGCGCCGGCGTTGGGCGATAAGGGCGATCAGGCAGCGACCGATCAGCCCGAAGAAGACCAGGCCGAATAGCTTGAGGGGGGCTGCGGTCCAGAGTGCCTAAGGCCATGGTCCGTTTTAGCCGATGCCGCCGGGTTGGTTGCCTTCATTTTGGTAATCGACCCGGCGTGATTGAAGGTATCCCGTTGGGATGCGGCATGTGAGACCAAAGACGCATGTCGTCTTATGGGAAGGAGGATCTATGTTTTGCGAAAATTGCGGAGCACCCGTTTTGGATGATGCAAAGTTTTGTCCTGCTTGCGGCGAGCCCGTCAACGCTACGTCGGCTGCCGCGTCTGAGCCTCAGCCGGTACAGATTCAGCCCGCCCCGGCACCTCAGCCTGCGCCTCAGGGCGCACCCACACCGCCACCCATGCCCGGTGCGGTTGAGCTCGATCGTAACTTTGGCATGATACTGCTGCTCGCTATTGTCACGTGCGGTATCTACGGCATCTATGCGTACTACAAAATATCTGAGGATGTCGCAACTATGTGCTCGGGCGACGGGGACGATATGCCCAACTACCTGATTGCAATCCTGCTGTCGTTCATTACCTGCGGCATCTATGGCCTGTGGTGGACATACCGTTTCGGCAATCGCATCCAGGCCAACGGTCCTCGCTATGGTCTTACCATTGCCGAGAGCGGCACGACGCTTCTGTTGTGGCAGCTGATCGGCGCCTTGCAGTGCGGCATCGGACCGATTATTGGTTTCTATCTGATCGTCAAGAACGTCAACGCGATGACGGCTGCCTACACTGCGCAGGTTACGGCACGTGCGTAGCAACTCGGATTCACAAGCACGGTCCAAGACAAGGGGCACGGCGGGGCTATTCCGCCGCGCCCTTTTGTTCGCCGCTATCTTGGCGCTGTCGTGCCTTGTGCTGTATGTGACGGGCATCGGCTGCCCGTTTAGGGCGCTTACGGGCATTCCGTGCCCGGGCTGCGGCATGACGCGCGCGTGGCTCGCGGCGTTTGGGCTCGATTGGCGTGCCGCGCTTGCGTATCATCCGCTGTTTTGGATGGTTCCCCCTATGTTTGCGCTGGCGTGCGCCAGGGACTATGTCACAACTTCGCGCACCCGAAAGACAATCGATGCGGCGCTGGTCGCAATATGCTTGCTGCTGGTTGCGGTGTGGGCAATCCGCCTGGTCAACCCCGCAGACGCCGGCCTGCTTTTTGGGGGCCATGTTCCT
>UQZI01000015.1 GCA_900545555.1 uncultured Collinsella sp. | reverse complement strand
CACCTCCGTCGAGTACATGGCTCTTGCTGACGCTGGTGAGGCTTCACTGGTCTACTGCGACGATTGCGGCTTTGCCGCCGATGACGAGGCCGCGAGCACTAAGGTGGTCGTGGCCGAGGGCCCCGGCGATGGTAAGCTCACCAAGGTCGAGACCCCGGGTATGGGCACCATTGAGGCCGTCGCTAAGTTCTTTGGGTTCCCCGAGAACGGTACGCGCAAGTCCCTGGCGTTGATCGACGCCGAGGGCAAACCGGTCGTTGCCATTGTCCCGGGAGACCACGAGCTCAACGATTGCAAGGCTGAGCATGTCTTTGGCAAGGGCTATCGCATGATGACCGACGAGGAGCTCCAGACCTACGGTCTGCATAAGGGCTTTATCGGACCGGTTAACCTGCCCGAGGGCATTCGTCTGGTCTGCGATGAGAGCCTGCGCGAGTCCAAACAGTGGGCCTGTGGCGCCAACGAGGTCGACTACCACTTTACCGGTGCCTGCCCCGAGCGCGACTTTACCGTCGATGAGTGGGCTGACCTGGTCACCGTCGTTGCCGGCGATCCCTGCCCGCACTGCGGCAAGCCGCTCTCTGCTGCCCGCGGTATCGAGGTCTCCCAGGTGTTCCAGCTGGGCACCAAGTATTCCGAGGCCATGGGTGCCACCTTTATGGACGAGGACGGCAAGGAGAAGCCGCTCATCATGGGTTGCTACGGCGTTGGTGTTTCCCGCTCGCTCGCTGCCGTCGTGGAGCAGCACAACGACGAGCACGGTATCGTCTGGCCGGTCTCAGTCGCCCCGTACGAGGTCGCGGTGATTCCGCTCGACCCCAAGAAGGAGGAGTGCGCTACCGTCTGTGAACAGATCGTCGACGGTCTGTGCGCCGAGGGTATCGAGGTCGTCGTCGACGACCGCGATGAGCGTCCCGGCTTTAAGTTTGCCGATAACGACCTCATGGGCTTCCCGTATCAGGTGGTGCTCGGCAAGCGTGGCCTTAAGAACGGCACCGTCGAGCTCAAGGACCGTTCCACGGGCGAGCGCGAGGATGTGGCGATCGACGAGGTCGTCGCCAAGGTTGCCGAGCTTGTTAAGGCGGCCCGTCGTTAATCGACGATTTCGCTTGTAGTTCGATATACGGGACGGCCCCGCATTTCTCCAGATCGGGGACATGTGGGGTCGTCCTTTTATCTTGTGGCATGCTCGATATCTAAAAGGAAAACCCCACAGCCCTAATGAGCTGCGGGGTTTTCTTGTGCCTCCGATGCGAAATAAATCGCTCAGATATTACTGATAATCGACGACGTCGATCCAGTTCTTCAGGAACTCATCGTTCACGTTGCGCTTACGAGCGAGCTCGGAAGCGGCGACGATGCTCGTCCACTGACGCACGACCTGCATGGGCATGTCGGCGCGGTCGCAGTAGAGCTCCAAGTAGGCCTCAGCCTGGTCCTTGCTGTTGAGGGCAAAGAGCAGGTAGGTGGTAGCAACGTCGGCAGCAGGGGAGCCCTGGGTGGCGTGTGCCCAGTCGCAGACATACAGCTGGCCGTCGTCGCCGACGATGACGTTGGAGGGGTTGAAGTCGCCGTGGCAGACCTTGAACTCCTTGGTCATGCCGTCCAGACGCTCCTGAAGGTTGTAGCGCGTGGTGGCATTGAGCTGATCAAGGCTGTCGATCATGCGGGCGAACTTGTCGCGCTGACGGTTGAGCAGCGGGGAGGTATAGCCGTGGATCTCGATCTGGAGGTCGACGAACATCTCGAGATACTCACCAAAGCGCTGGGGCTCAGCAGTCATCTTCTCGGCAAGGGTGGTGCCCGGAACCTTCTCGGTCACGAGCGCCCAGCCGTTGGCGTTCTCGAGCTGGGAAACCTCGAGAGCCTTGGGGCTGCGGATGCCGCACTCATTGATGCGGGCAAGATTCAAAGCCTCGTTGAACACGTCGGAGACAGGCTTGGTCTCGTTAAAGACCTTGACGATCTTGTCCCCCAGGTCGTAAACGACCTTGTTGCCACGGCGGACGAGCTCGGTCTTGGAATCGGGTAGCAGCATGGTTGCATCCTTTCAACGATGCGATAGAAGCGACGGCGGGGGTGTGTGAAACACCCGTGCACCCCCGCCGTTAAAAACCGTGCTAAAACTAGCAGACGGCGTAGTCCTGAGGCTCGCGGCCGTAGTAGGCGTCCAGGTAGAGCTCCTTGATTTCGCTCATGAGCGGGTAGCGCGGGTTTGCGCCGGTGCACTGGTCGTTGAATGCCTGCTCGGTCATCTCGTCGAGGGTGTCGAGGAAGTACTGCTCGTCAACACCGTAGTCGGCGATGGTCTTCTTGACGCCGATGAAGTCCTTGAGTTCCTCGAGCTTCGTGATGAAGTTCTCGAAGACCTCCTTGTCGTCCTTGCCCTCGATGCCGCAGTACTTGGCCATCTCGGCGTAGTTGTGCAGCGCGTTGGGGTAAGGATACTGGGAGAAGGTACCCATCTTGACGGGAGCCTCGGCGGCGTTGTAGCGCATAACGCGGGTCAGGATGACGGCGTTGGCGAGGCCGTGAGGCAGGTGATGGAAGGCGCCGAGCTTGTGAGCCATGGAGTGGTTGAGGCCCAGGAAGGCGTTGGCGAAGGCCATACCGGCCATGCAAGAGGCGTTGTGCATCTCCTCGCGGGCATGCGGGTCCTTGGCGCCGTTCGTGAAGCTGGAGGGCAGGTTCTCGAAGACGAGCTTAGCAGCGCGCTCGGAGAGGCCCTTGGTGTAGTCGGAAGCCATGATGGAGACGTAGGACTCGATGGCGTGGGTCATGACGTCGATGCCGGAGGCAGCGGTCAGACCGCGCGGGGCGGTCATGCAGTTGTCGGCGTCGACGATAGCCATGTTGGGGAGCAGCGCGTAGTCGGCGAGCGGCCACTTGATGCCGGTCTCCTTGTCGGTGATGATGGCGAACGGCGTGCACTCGGAGCCGGTACCCGAAGAGGTCGGGACGGCGACGAAGTAGGCCTTCTTGCCCATCTCGGGGAAGGTGAAGATACGCTTGCGGATGTCCATGAAGTCCATGGCCATGTCCTCAAACTTGCACTCGGGGTGCTCGTACATCATCCACATGATCTTGCCGGCGTCCATAGCGGAGCCACCGCCGACGGCGATGATGACGTCCGGCTCAAAGAGAGCCATCTGCTTGGCGCCGCGACGTGCGCACTGCAGCGACGGATCGGGCTCGACGTCGTAGAAGCAGTCGTGGGCGATGCCCATCTCGTCGAGCTTGGCCTCGATGGCGCGGGTGTTGCCATTCTTGAAGAGGAACTGGTCGGTGACGATGAAGGCGCGCTTCTTGCCCATGACGTTGCCCAGCTCGTCGAGGGCGACGGGCGTGGAACCCTTCTTGAAGTAGACCTTCTCGGGAGCGCGGAACCACAGCATGTTCTCACGGCGCTCGGCCACAGTCTTAACGTTGATCAAGTGCTTCACCCCAACGTTCTCGGAGACGGAGTTGCCGCCCCAGGAGCCGCAGCCCAGGGTCAGAGACGGCTTCATGCCAAAGTTGTACAGGTCACCGATGCCGCCGTGCGAGGACGGGGTATTGATGACGATACGGCAGGCCTTCATGACGTGCTCGAACAGGCTGATCTTCTCGGCCTGGGCGGGGTGCACGTACAGAGAGGCGGTGTGGCCCGGGCCACCGGCGAGCACCAGGTGCTCGGCCTTGTCGACGGCCTCCTGGAAGTCCTTGGCGTGGTACATGGCCAGGACCGGGGAGAGCTTCTCGTGGGAGAACTCCTCCTTGGCGGGGTCGGTGGAGGTGACCTCGGCGATCAGGATCTTGGTCTTGGCGGGAACCTCGATGCCGGCGAGCTCGGCGATCTTGGCGGCAGCCATGCCGGGGATGCGGTGGTCGAGAGCGCCGTTCTTGAACATGGCGGCACGCAGGGCCTCCATCTCGGCACCCTGCTTGACGAAGTAGCAGCCGCGCTTCTGGAACTCGGCCTTAACCTGGTCATAGATGGTGTCGATGACGGTCACGGACTGCTCGGAAGCGCAGATCATGCCGTTGTCGAAGGTCTTGGAGTGGATGATGGAGTTGACGGCGAGCAGCACGTCGGCGGTGTCGTCGATGATGACCGGGGTGTTACCGGCGCCAACGCCCAGGGCGGGCTTGCCCGAGGAGTAGGCGGCCTTGACCATGCCCGGGCCACCGGTGGCGAGGATGATGTCGACGTCGCGCATGACCATGTTGGTCAGCTCGATGGAGGGGACATCGACCCAGCCGATGATGCCCTCGGGGGCGCCGGCCTTGACGGCGGCGTCAAGCACGAGCTTGGCGGCGGCGATGGTGCACTTGGCGGCTGCCGGGTGCGGGGAGATGATGATGCCGTTGCGGGTCTTCAGGCTGATCAGCGTCTTGAAGATCGCAGTGGAGGTGGGGTTGGTCGTCGGGATGACGGCGCCCACGATGCCGATGGGCTCGGCGATCTTGGTGATGCCGTAGGCCTCGTCGCGCTCCAGGACACCACAGGTCTTGGTGTTCTTGTAAGCGTTGTAGATGTACTCTGCGGCGTAGTGGTTCTTGATGACCTTGTCCTCAAGAACGCCGCGGCCGGTCTCCTCGATGGCCATCTTCGCCAACGGGATACGAGCCTTGTTGGCGGCCATGGCGGCCTCATAGAAGATCTTGTCGACCTGCTCCTGCGTGTACGTAGCAAAAAGCGCCTGGGCCTCTCGCATCTGAGCGAGCTTAGCCTCAAGCGCCTCTACGTTGTCCACAATTGCGGGAGTAGTGTTTTCCGGTGACTTTTTCACCATTTGTGTCTCCTTGCGATCGGAGATTTACCCTACGTCTTGCATGATAGCAAGAAATTATTCGGCGAACGGTAAGATTCCCGTAAAAGGCATACTAAAACGCTTCAATCAACTGAAACGTTTCAACTATAACTATCTGCCTATTGCATTGCCCCGCTCATTGGGGACAGACTTACATGAGTGCTTTCACTCATTTGTGACAGACATGGATTTGTCATTTTGCCGTTCTGGGCCTGTTTTTGGCGCAGATTGGATATAAATAGGTCACAGGCTCAGCATTTCGCGTTCCTTCTCTCCTTTTAGGTGTTGCCTGTACGGCTTTGAAAGGAGAGACCATGCCCCGATGCGCCCGCGAAATATCGCTCACCGGCTATTACCACGTCTTTGACCGCGGCAACTCCAAACAGATCATTTTTGAAGATGATTCCGACCGCTATCGTTTCTTATCGGACATCTCAGACAGGTTTGCGTGCCATGACGTGGCGGTGTTGGCCTGGTGCCTTATGGATAATCACTTCCATTTGATGGTTGATGACCCATATGACAACCTTTCAAAGGCAATGCAGTGCGCGCTGACGGCCTATGCCAAGTATTTCAATGGAAAAACGGGAAGAACGGGTCACCTGTTTGATAATCGCTATTCGCGGATCGCGGTCGAGTCGGACACGCAGGCGGTGCAGTTGCTCGATTATATCCATCTCAATCCTGTGAAAGGTGTGCTCGACTCGCTCGATGCCTACCGCTGGTCAAGCTACAAGGCATACCAGCTGGGATACGATCCCTTTGATATCTGTGACGCGGCCCCTATGCTCGATATTGTCGGAGGCTCTCGTTGCTATTGCGAGCATCTCGAGGAAGTTGCCGGGCGCATCTGGTCAGTGGAGATTCTTCCGCGCCGACGGATCCCCGATGAGGACGCCCTTTCCGTTGCGCGCGAAGTTTTGCCGAGCATTGATCCTGCGCTGCTCAAGGCCCTGCCACGCCCCGAACGCGATGCCTGTCTGCTAAGGCTCAGGCGGGCCCATCTTACGGTCAAGCAAATTGCCCGTATCACCGGTATCGGCGCTACAAGCGTAACCAAGGCCACCACAGGCTGGAACGAGGCGGCCTGAGGTATGGATTGGGGCCGATCGATGCACTGTGAGCTTAGGAAAGCATTCATCTAAGTCTGTCCCCAATGCGTGAAAACACTCATGTAAGTCTGTCCCCAATGAGTGCAAAAAAGGCGCCCTCCGTGGGGGAGGACGCCTTTGGTAAGTTCTATATGAACGCGAGGTCTTTGACCCGGAGAGTCCGAGGTACTTGTTGGTAAGACCTTATTTAGGAGCGCGCAACCTTGCCGGACTTGAGGCAGGTGGAGCAAACGTTCATCTTGCGACGGTGACCATCGACGACGACGTAAACGCGCTGGATGTTGGGGCGGAACTTACGGTTGGTGACGCGGTGAGAGTGGCTGATGGAGCGACCGGCAACGGGGTGCTTACCGCAAACTTCGCAAACTTTGGACATAACTGACCCTCCTTGGGCGACAAACGAACATGTCGCGTTAACAAACAAGCCTGAACTATAGCACAGAAGCAGCTCCCTGTGCGTAATCTACACAGAGATATTCCTCTTTTGGCGATAGTGCTCACGCCACGGCCCTGGACGTAGATCCGATTTGCGTGCAGCAGAGGGGATTATGCCAGCTCGTGCGTGCGTTTTCAAGCTCGTCCCACAAATATATATAGGTTTATGGAGCACCTGCGCCCGTTTACGGATTGTTCTGTATTTATGCTCGCAATTAAGCTCGAGGTTGGCTACACTATCCCTTGACCATTAAAGGGGTACGAGATACCCACATGGAATTACATAGCTGCCAAAGAGCAGCCCTTCCTGTGGGTGTCTGGTCCGCTTTAAGCGGTCGGGCATCTATTTTTTTGACTGTGTCAGCAGTCAAGACATGTGAGGAAGGAGATCGATGGGCACGACTTCCCCCAAGGCGGTCATCATGGACGAGACCGCCGTCAATCGAGCGATGACCCGCATCGCGCACGAGATTCTCGAGCGCAACGAGGGCTGTGAAGACCTCGCTCTGGTCGGCATCGTCACGCGCGGCGACCTTCTGGCAAAGAAGCTCGCCGAGGAGATCAAGGAGATCGAGGGCGTCGACGTTCCGCTCGGCAGCCTGGACATCAGCTTCTACCGCGATGACTATGCGACCAATTTCGCTCCCGCGATCCACGCTACCAACATTCCCTTCAGCGTCGACGGCAAGCGCGTCGTGCTGGTGGACGACATCCTGTATACGGGCCGTACTATCCGCGCCGCTCTGGATGCCGTCATGGACCTGGGCCGTCCGAGCCGCATCGAGCTGGCAGTTCTCGTTGACCGCGGTCACCGTGAGCTCCCCATCTCGCCGGACTTTGTCGGCAAGAACGTTCCCTCGTCGCATGAGGAGAACGTGCACCTATATATGAAGGAAGTCGACGGCCACACCGCCGTCGAGATTAACGACGTCGCGCCGGGTTCCCACGTGGGCTCCGCGCCGCTGGGAGGTGAGTAGTACCGTGGCGTTCAACCATAAGCACCTGATCGACATTACCGAGTACTCCGAAGAGGACATCAAGCTCATCCTCGAGACCGCCAAGGCGTTCTCTGAGGTCAACGAGCGTGCGATCAAGAAGGTCCCCACGCTCAAGGGCAAGACCATCGTCAACATGTTCAACGAGCCCTCGACGCGCACCCGCAGCTCCTTCGAGCTCGCCGAGAAGCGCCTTTCGGCCGACAGCCTCAACTTTGGCGGCTCCTCGACCTCCACGGTCAAGGGCGAGAGCCTCGTCGACACCGTCGAGACCCTCAACGCCTACAAGATTGATTGCATCGTCGTTCGCGATAAGCACGCCGGTGCTCCCTACATCGTCACGCAGAACTCGCCCGCGAGCGTCATCTGCGCCGGCGACGGCAAGCACAACCACCCCACGCAGGCCCTGCTCGACCTGTACACCATCTGGGAGCACAAGGGTGACTTCCACGGTCTGAAGGTCGCCGTCGTCGGCGATATCGCGCACTCCCGCGTGTGCGGCTCGCTGATCCCCGCACTTAAGATCATGGGCTGCGAGACCTACGCCGTCGCCCCCGGCACGCTGCTGCCGCCGGCGCCCGAGGTCCTGGGCTGCGACCACGTGACGAGCGACCTCGATTCCGTCCTGCCCGAGCTGGACGTCGTCTACATGTTGCGCGTGCAGCAGGAGCGCCTCGAGGGCGCACCGTTCCCCACGATTCGCGAGTACCACAAGCTCTTCGGTCTGACCAAGGACCGCGAGAAGCTCATGAAGCCCGATGCGATTATCTGCCACCCGGGCCCCATCAACCGCGGCGTTGAGTTCGACTCCTATATGGCCGACCACCCGCAACGCTCCGTCATCCTGGAGCAGGTCTACGCCGGTATCTGCGTGCGTATGGCTATCCTGTATCTGCTGCTTGGAGGTGCCGATAATGGCCTTGCTTCTTAAGAATGCCCACGTCGTCGATCCGTCCGTCGAGCTTGACGGTGTCGTCGACGTCCTGATCGACGGTGACAAGATCGCCGAGGTCGGCGAGAACCTCGCCGCCGAGGGAGCCGAGGTCCGCGACCTTTCCGGCAAGTATCTCGTCCCCGGCCTGGTGGATATGCACGTGCATCTGCGCGAGCCTGGCTACGAGGTCAAAGAGGACATCGAGAGCGGTACCCGCGCAGCTGCCAAGGGCGGCTTTACCGGCGTGTGCTCCATGCCCAACACCGATCCCGTCACCGATAACGGCACCGTCGTGGAGTTCGTCAAGTCCCGCGCTGCCGAGGTCGGCCACTGCCGCGTCTATCCGTCGGGCGCCATGACCCGCGGTCTTAAGGGCGAGGCCATGTCCGAGATGGGCGATATGGTCGCCCACGGCGCCGTCGCCTTCACCGACGATGGTCGTGGCGTGCAGGGCGCGGGCATGCTCCGTCGCTGCATGGACTACGGCAAGATGTTCGGCAAGGTCTTTATGAGCCACTGCCAGGACGAAGATCTGGTCGGCCACGGCCAGATCAACGAGGGCAAGGTCTCGACCCGTCTGGCCCTCGAGGGTTGGCCGGCTGCCGGCGAGGAGCTCCAGATCGCCCGCGACATCGAGATCGCCAAGCTGACCGGTGCCAAGCTGCACATCCAGCACATCTCCACCGCTCATGGCCTGGAGCTCGTGCGTGCCGGTAAGTCTGCCGGTGTCCAGGTGACCTGCGAGGCCACCCCGCACCACATGTTCCTGACCGAGAACGACCTGGACGAGACCTACAACACCTCGCTCAAGGTCAATCCGCCGCTGCGCACCGACGAGGATGCCGAGGCCATCCGTCAGGGTGTCATCGACGGTACCGTCGACGCTATCGTTACCGACCACGCTCCCCACACCCCGTGGGAGAAGGCCCGCGAGTTCGAGCTCGCGCCCTTTGGAATGATTGGCCTCGAGACTTCGCTGTCGCTCGTGCTCACTGAGCTGGTCAACACGGGCAAGATGAGCGTGAGCCGCATGGTCGAGCTCATGGCCATCAAGCCGCGTGAGATTCTGGGCCTCGATCAGGTTCAGGTCAAGGCGGGCTCTGTCGCCGACCTGACCGTGTTCGACCCCTCCGCAACCTGGACGGTTGGCGAGGACGGTTACGAGTCGCGCGCCGAGAACTCCGGTTTTGCCGGCCGCACGCTCACCGGTCGTGCCACCGATGTATTTGTCGGTGGCAAGCAGACGCTCGCCGACGGCTGCATCTGCTAGCATAGCCTTATCGCTTTTGTGCGCGGTGCCCTTGCGGTGCCGCGCTTTCTGTTCGTTTAGACCATGCAACCGCATGGGGGATTGGAGCGTCTATGCCCACACCTTCCACTGCACGCATGCACGACTTCGAGGTCGTCTCGAACCGGGAGATCGCCGACGGCATCTTCTCGCTCGTAATCTCGGCCCCCAAGCTTGCAAGTGCGCTCAAGCCCGGTCAGTTTGTGAACATTGCCGTGCCCGGCGATGCCTCCTCGCTGCTTCGCGTGCCCCTGAGCTTCTATCGCGCCGACGCCGAGGCCGGCACCGTCGAGCTGTGGTACGCCGTCGTGGGCGACGATACCCGCCGTTTGTCTCAGATGGGCCCTGGCTCCACCTCTAACCTGTTGGGCCCCGGTGGCCGTGGCTGGATGGTACCCGAGGGCACCAGGAAGGCACTGCTCGTCGCCGGTGGCATCGGCGTTCCGCCTGTGCTGTGTCTTGCCGGCATGCTTGCCGAGCAGGGTGTTGATGTGGACGTGTGCCTGGGCTTTGGCACCGCTTCCAAAGTCGTGGGTGTCGATGAGTTCCGTGCGCTGGGCGCCACGGTTAACGTGTGCACCGACGACGGTTCGCTCGGCACGCACGGTTTTTGCACCGATCCGGCAGCCGAGCTGCTTGGAGAGGGCGGCTACGACTACGTGGCCAGCTGCGGCCCCGCCGTCATGATGAAGAAAGTCGCCGCCGCTGCCGCTGAGGCCGGTGCGTACTGCGAGGTGTCGCTCGAGCGCATGATGAGCTGCGGCTTTGGCGCCTGCAACACCTGCAATGTCGAGACGGTCGACGGTATGAAGGGCGCCTGCATGTGCGGCCCCGTGTTCGATGCTTCCAAGGTGGTGGTCTTCTAGTGGGTACCGTGAACATGGCCGTCGATTTCGGCGGCGTCAAGATGCAGAACCCCATCAACACCGCAGCCGGTACCTTCGGCTACGGTTGGCAGTTCCAGAATTTCTTCGATGTTTCCCAGCTGGGCGCCATTACCACCAAGGGCTGTGCCGCCGAGCCCTGGCCGGGCAACCCTGCGCCTCGCATGGCCGAGATTCCTGGCGGTATGATCAACTCCGTGGGACTGCAGAACCCCGGTGTCGCCGCCTTTGCCCGTGAGTCCGGCCCGTGGCTCGAGCAGCTGTCCAAGGACGGTTGCCAGGTCATTTGCCAGGTTGCCGGGCACTCCGTTGACGAGTTTGTCCGCGCACTCGAGATGTATGTCGAGCTGTGCCCCTGGGCTGCCGGCTACGAGATCAACGTGAGCTGCCCTAATATCGCCGCCGGCGGTGCCGCCATGGGCTCCACGCCCGAGGGCGCCTCTTCCGTTATGGCTGCTTGCCGCAAGGTGACCGATAAGCCGCTGTTCGTGAAGATGGCGCCGGTCAACGTCGCCGAGATCGCCAAGGCCCTCGAGGCTGCCGGCGCCGACGGCCTTTCGGTCATCAACTCCATCCAGGGCATGGCCATCGACGTCCATACCCGCAAGTCCCGCGTGGCCAAGCCCAAGGGCGGCCTTTCGGGCCCGCTGTGCCACCACATCGCCGTGCGCATGGTCTGGGAGGTTGCCCAGGCCGTCGATATCCCCATCAACGGTGTCGGCGGTGTCATGACTGGCGAGGATGCGGCTGAGTTTATCCTGGCCGGCGCCACCTGCGTGTCGGTCGGCATGGCCAACTTCGTCGATCCGTGCGCTTCGCTTAAGATCGCGCATGAGCTCGAGGCCTGGGCCGAGTCCCAGGGCGTAAAGGACATCAACGAGCTGGTGGGTGCTTTCGAATGCTAGAGAATGATGCCCGCGACCGTGTTATCGTCGCCCTCGACTGCGACCGTGAGCGCGCGCTCGAGCTCGCCCACGAGCTTTCGGGCCATGCCGCCTGGCTCAAGGTCGGCATGACGCTCTATTACGCTGAGGGTCCCCAGATCGTCAAGACCTTTAAGGACCTTGGCTTTAAGGTCTTCCTCGACCTTAAGTTCCATGACATTCCGCATCAGGTGCGCGGCGCTGCCCGCTCGGCCTCGCTTGCCGGTGCCGACCTGCTTTCGGTCCACGGCCTGGGCTCGGGTGCTATGCTCGCTGCCTGCCGCGAGGGTGCCGAGGAGGCGCGTGAGGACCGCGCCAAGCTCGTCGCCATCACCGTGCTCACGAGCATGAATCAGGATGCCTTGAGCGAGATCGGCGTCGAGTCTCCCGTGGCCGAGGAGGCCGCCCGCTTGGCAAAGCTTGCTCAAGCCACTGGCATCGATGGCATCGTGTGCTCACCGATGGAGGCTCACGACATGCGTGAGCTGCTGGGTCCCGACGCGCTGATCGTGACCCCGGGCGTGCGTCCGGTGGGTGCCGCTCTTGGTGACCAGTCCCGCGTGGCGACGCCTTCCCAGGCTATCGAGCGTGGCGCAAGCCACATTGTGGTGGGCCGTCCCATCACCGGCGCCGACGATCCGGTTGCCGCCTTTGACGCTATTGTCGCTGAGCTGGTCGAAAACGTCTCCTAAAAGATTCCCCTAAGTCACCACTTTTGGGTCTCATTAGCACAAAATAGCCCCTGTGCCTGCGTAAACTTTCCCATCCTTTGTGTGGAATCGCAGGTCAGGGGCTTAACTTTGGGCGCAGTATATTGCACTTTTTGCGGGTATCGTCTAACCTATGGAGCCGCGATTGGGCATTTTGTACGTTCTACGTGCTAAAATGCCAATTATTGAATCAGATATAACCCAACTATTTGGAGGTACGAATGGCACTCCCTCAGCTTACCGATGAGCAGCGCAAGCAGGCTCTTGAGAAGGCTGCTGCCGCACGTCACGCCCGCGCTGAGCTTCGCGAGCAGATCAAGAAGGGCGAGAAGTCCCTCGAGTCTGTGCTCAACTCCGATGACCCCATCGCTTCCCGCATGAAGGTTTCCACCCTCATCGAGTCTCTCCCCGGTTATGGCAAGGCCAAGGCCGCCAAGATCATGGAGGAGCTCGGTATCTCCGCTACCCGTCGCGTCCAGGGCCTCGGCGTCCGTCAGCGCGAGCAGCTCCTCGAGCAGCTGACCAAATAAGTGAGCGCTCAGGATTCCAAGCTCTTTGTGATTTCTGGACCGTCAGGCGCAGGCAAGGGTACGCTCGTCACTCGTGTGCGCGAGCGTCGCTCGAACCTGGGCCTGACGGTTTCGGCTACCACGCGAGCTCCGCGTAAAGGCGAGGTCGACGGCGTCAACTACTTTTTCCTGACGCGTGAGGAGTTCGATCGCCGCGTGGCAAACGGTGAGTTTGTCGAGTGGGCCGAGGTTCACGGCAACTGCTATGGCACGCTGGTGAGCGAGGTCCAGTCTAAGCTCGCCTCTGGCGCTTCTCTGATTTTGGAGATTGACGTTCAGGGTGCTCTGCAGGTCAAGGAGCGCTTCCCCGAGGCCGTGCTGATTTTTATCAAGCCGCCTTCGCTCGAGGTGCTTCGCGAGCGTCTTGTCGATCGTGGTACCGAGACGCCCGAGACGATTGAGCTGCGTATGGCAAACGCCGCCGATGAGCTTGCCCTTGCCGACCGCTACGACGACGTCGTGGTTAATGACGATCTCGACCGCGCGACCGATGAGCTCGTTCGCGTTCTCGATATGCATGAAAGGATCTGAGGTCCGTGTCCGTTGTAAAGCCTTGCATTGACGATCTTCTGGAGAAGACCGATCACAACCGCTTCCTGCTCGCTTCGCTTGCCTCCAAGCGCGCCTGCGACATCAATAGCATGCTGCGTGGCCAGCACAACCGCGTGCTTGCCGTCCAGGATGTCGATGACATCACCATCGGACTTTCCGGTGCCGATACCATCTCGATGGCTATGGACGAGATTGTCGACGGCGACATCTCTTACGACGAGGCCCGTTACGAGAAGGCGCTCGGCCACAAGGTTGCTGAAGCCTAAATGGCGGCTCGCGTCTGCCTAGTCCACTATCACGAGGTTGGGCTGAAGGGTAAGAACCGCGCACATTTTGAGCATATCCTCATGGATAACATCAAGGCGGCCTTGGCCGCCTTTTCCGTGAATGCCGTGTCTCGAATTTCCGGTTATATCCTCGTGACCTTTAACGAGCATCAGGCCGACGAGGCGGCGCGTGTCATTCGCACCGTTCCCGGCGTTGCTCGCGTGTCTTTGGCGTATCACACCAATCGCGACCCTCAGGAGTACTGTGCCGCCGCCGTGAAGGCGCTGCGCGAGTTTGGTTCCTTCGATTCGTTTAAGGTGCACGCCAAGCGCTCCAATACCGACTATGAGCTCACCTCGATTGACATCAATCGTCAGGTGGGCGAGGTGTTGTGTGGGGCCTTCCCCGATAAAAAGGTTCAAATGCACGACCCCGACGCGATGGTGCACGTACTGGTGGTCCAGGGTAGCGTTTATGTGTACGCGCGCTCCGAGCGCGGCGTGGGTGGTCTGCCGGTGGGTTCTGCCGGCAAGGTCGTGACGCTGCTGTCGTCGGGTATCGATTCTCCGGTGGCGACCTGGATGCTCGCGCGTCGCGGCGCGGTGTGCGTGCCGGTACATTTCTCTGGTCGTCCGCAGACGCCCGATACGAGCGAGTATTTGGTGCAGGACATCATCCGTGCGCTTGAGCCGGGTGTCCAGATCGGCCGCCTGTACGTGGTGCCGTTTGGCGACTGCCAGCGTGAGATTTCGGTCACCTGTCCCAGCAACCTGCGCGTGATCATGTATCGCCGCATTATGTATTCGGTTGCTGAGCGCATTGCACACATCGAGGGTGCCAGGGCCATCGTTACGGGCGAATCGCTTGGGCAGGTTGCCTCCCAAACGCTTGAGAACATCATGGCCGTCAACGAGGCCGTGAAGATCCCCGTGTTCCGCCCTCTCATCGGTTCGGACAAGCAGGAGATCATCGCGCGCGCCGAGGAGATCGGTACGTTCGATATCTCGACTGAGGCCGCTCCCGACTGCTGCACGCTGTTTATGCCGCGCCGTCCCGAGACGCACGCTAAACTCGATGCCGTGCATGAGGCCTGGGAGTTGTTCGATCACGAGGAGATGATCGATCGTCTGCTCAAGCAGACCGAGTACATCGACTTCGAGAGCAACACGTATAAGGCCCCTAAGACCTTAAAACGCAAACATTCGGAGCTTGCTCCGCGTGAGATTTACCAAGATCACGAGTAAATTTGTGCATAGACCGACGATGCGCTTGCATCGTCGGTCTTTTGCTATCTGGGCAAATGATGCCAAGATGTTCATTCGCTGACGTGTGCCTGAATAAATGGACAGATTTGTGCAAGGTTTTGGTCGGCTTTTGGTTTGACCGCGATAACCGGTTTTGAAGCATGGCTGTTGCAGGGCTCTTTTCCTGACACGATGTTGTTGGGAGGTTTTGCTATGGCGCAGCGCGAACAACACGAACGGGTCAAACGGATGGACCGCTTGGCTGAACAGCTGCTCGGTCATAAGGCAGTGGTGATGGCGATACTGGTCGTCATTGCGATGGCGAGTGGACTGGCAATGGCGAACTTTGGCGGCGGTGCCGGTGGCGTGTCGTTTGAGCGCACTGACGGTTCGGGCTCGTTGGTGGAGCCGGGATCCGGTGATGCCTCGAGCGGAAAGACATCCGAAGGTTCTTCTACTAAGGCTTCTGCCGCGGCAGAGGTCTATGTCGATGTCGATGGCGCCGTTGTGTCGCCCGGTGTATATCGTCTCAAGGACGGCGCGCGGGTGGCTCAGGCGATTGATGCCGCCGGCGGGCTGGCGCCCGAGGCAGACGTTACGGGGCTCAATCGGGCATCTAAGGTCGTCGATGGACAGAAGATTCACGTTCCAACGGTAGGGGAGCAGCAGGCGTCCATTGCGGAAGCCGGTGTTGATGGTGGGGCTTCCGCATCATCGGGCGTGAGTGGCGCAACAGGCCTAGTAAATATCAATACGGCAAGCGCGGCAGAGCTGCAGACGCTCTCTGGCATCGGTCCCTCCATGGCCCAGTCGATTATCGATGAGCGGACAAAGAACGGTGCTTTTGCCTCGGTTGACGATCTGATGCGTGTGTCGGGAATCGGCGAGAAGAAGCTTGCCAAAATCAAAGATTGCATCTGCGTATGAGTGCGACCGAGCGAGAGCACGTGATGCCTCCGCGGCCCCTGATTCCGTGGACGATGGCCCTGTGTGCCGGCATGTGCGTGAGCTGCGCCTTGGTGCTCAGCATAGCCGCTGATGCGCTGCTGAGGGAGCGGGCGACGGCGGTCGGGCCGCTATGGGCCATTCCCGTTGCGGCAGCGGTTTTCGTTGTGCTGGCTCACTCTTGTGCGAGGCTTGCCCCTTTGAAGCGGTGGCTGTATGCCGCGTCCGTCGGTCTCATAGCGGGTGCGGTCGTTTCGGCGTGGTGGGCCGTGGGTGCGCTCAACGCCTCGAAGACGCTCGACGGTCGAGCGGCAAGCAGTCTCGAGTTTGTCGTGCAGGGTGACCCATCCATAAATGACGACGTGTATTCCTATACCTGCGAGGCACGCTCGGACGGTAAGAACTTGGCAACGGTTCGCCTATCGTGTGACCGTGAGTTCAAGGTCGGGGCGCACGTGCGTGTTATCGGTCGCGTGTCACGTTTTGAGAACGATGCGTATGGACGATCGCGCGTGCTTCGAGGCGAGGTGCGCAAGGTTAAAGCCGTTCGGATTGTGTCGGTCGATGAGGGTTCTCCGAGGCCGCTGCATCGGCTGCGAAATGGGCTGCTTGCGTCCATCGCGCCTGCGACCGACCCGGCGCGTGCGCTCATAGCCGGTGTCGTCTGCGGTCGTTCGGCCGAGCTGCGCGCCCAGCCGGCGGGCGACTGGTTTTCGGTGACGGGAACGGCGCATCTTATCGCCGTCTCGGGCAGCCATTTGGCTATCGTGGGGTTTGTAATCGAGGGCGTATTGCAAAAGACTCGGTGCTCACGTGGTCTTCAGCGGGCGATATTGGCGATAACGCTTGTGGGCTACGCTGCCTTTACGGGCGCGTCTCCCTCGGCCGTGCGCGCGTGCTGCATGGTGTTCGTGACGCTTGTCGTAAACGGCGCGGGGCGTCGTCGGCACGGCCTTTCGGCACTCTTCGTAACCATGTCCATCTTTGTGCTACTGCGGCCGACGGTGCTGTTCGAGATGAGCTTTCAGCTTTCATGCGCCAGCGTCTTAGCCATTTTGTGCTTTTGTCCCTATGCGACCTACGCGTTGGGTGAGCTAGGTGTGCCATCGGGCGTTGCCAGCGTGCTTTCCGTCACGCTGTGCTCGCAACTGGCGACACTTCCCATTGCCATTCCTGCCTTCGGTACATTCTCGCTCATTGCTCCGTTTGCAAATGCGGTCATCGGTCCGGTGGTGAGCGTTCTGCTCGCTGTGTCGATCGCGCTGGCTCCCTTTTCGCTCGTGGGACCGTTGCGGACTTGGGCGCTCGTTGTGCCCATGATTGCCGCCCGTTGCGCGCTGTTCTTCGAGCAGCTGTTTGCCGCCGTGCCGGGTGCATACGTGAGCGTGTCGCCCGATAGCATGTGGATTTACCTAGTGCCGTGTTTTCTGGCGGTTCTGCTGGTCTGGTGGCCGCGTCCCCGTGCACGTCCTATGGCGGTGGGGCTTGCATGCCTGATGCTCTTGGCTGCGATTCCGTACGTCTATTGGGATCGATTCGCTCCGCCTTCGGTGACGGTGCTCGATGTGGGCCAGGCCGATGCGATTCTTATCCGCCAGGGCGGCGCAGTAGCTCTCGTCGACTGCGGGCTCGACGAGCGTGTGGTTGCGGCGTTGGTTCGCAATAACGTGCACCATATCGATGCCGTCTTTGTGACGCATTGGGATGAGGACCACTGGGGTGGTTTGCCTGCCGTGCTCGAACAGTTTTCGGTCGGAACGATTGCCGTGGCGGCGGATGCGCTGGAGGATGCTCCTGCCGAGGTATTGAACCGACCTGGCGTGGAGTATCGGCAGGTGCGCCGTGGGGATACGGTCGACATCGGCTCATTTTGCGCTCGCGTGATGTGGCCATTCGAGTTCGTGGATGGCGAGGGAAATGAGGACTCGCTTGTCCTTCTGCTCTCTTATGTTCAGGAAGGCAAGGGCCTGCGAATACTTCTCACCGGTGATGCCGAGCTCGACCAAGAGCGGGAATTCGTGCAGGAGGTGGGGGATATCGATGTCCTTAAACTTGGGCATCACGGCTCCAAGGTTTCAGTCGATGGCGAGTTGCTGGACGTCCTGAAGCCCGAGCTTTCCCTCGCAAGCGCCGGTGAGGGGAATCGATACGGCCATCCGTCCGATGCCTGCATCGATGCCGTTAAGGAAGCGGGTGGTGTGTTCGCGTGTACCATCGAACACGGCGACATTACCGTCACACCGACTGCGAATGGCTTTGCGATGCGATGCCAGCTACCGTGACGACGTCGTTGGCGTGTGGTGGGCCCCTGGGCTAGAATGGCACGGAACGAATACGAAGGCCTGCGGGAGGGGAGCGCAATGTCCGAAACCGGTTTGCTGCCGGCATATCTGATCGTCGGTACCGACGGAGTTAAGCGCGACCACGCCGTCTCGCGTATGAAAGCGCGTCTGGAAAAATCGGGTATGGTCGAGTTCAACCTCGACGAGCGAGACATGACCAAGGACCCCGATATCGAGTCCATTATCGGATCGCTTAACACCTTTCCGATGGGTAGTGAGTTTCGCCTGGTAATCCTTGACGGCTGTTCAAAGCTCGCCAAGGCGGTCTCGGAGCCGCTCGTTGGGTATCTGACGAGTCCCAGCCCAACAACGGTCTGCCTCATCATCGCTGACTCACTTGCCAAGAATACGCGCCTGTATAAGGCAATCGCCAAGATCGACAAGAAGGCTATCGTCGATTGCTCGGGTACCAAGCGCTGGGAACTGCCGCGCCGTGTTCAGCAGATGGCGACGCAGCGCGGTAAGTCGATTTCGACGGCGGCCGCCGAGGAGCTCGTCTCGCGTTCGGGCGAAAACACGCGCATGCTCGATAACGACTTGGCTAAGCTTGCCCAGATGGTCGAGTCGCCCCAGATTGAGCTTGCCGACGTTGAGCGCTGGATTGTACGTACGGCCGAGGTTCAACCCTGGGACTTTCTCAATGCGGTCTCGGCCCGTGACATGCGACGCTCACTCGAGCTCTTCAATCTACTGCCCGCCAAGAGCTACGTGTGGACTTACACATTGCTGTGCGGCCGCATCCGCGAGCTTATCGTTGCCAAGGCGCTCGATGCGCGCGGACAGGGTCGTGAGCTGGCCGCAACACTTAAGCTCCAGTCCTGGCAGGTCAAGAATCACCTGACCTGGGCACGTCGCTTTTCGATGGCAGAGCTCGTTGCCGCGCTCGAGGGTGCGGTCGATGTGGAGCTCGCGCTCAAGGGTTCGGCCGATTCTCAGACGGCGCTTTTGCTCTGGATTACGAACATCTTGAGAAAATCGTGATGATACCTGCCTATTTGACAAATTCGTTCTATCCCTTTGAGAGGGAGCGTGCTATAGTAGGCGCTTGCATGACCTCACCGTGTCTCAGAGGTGTCATACATTTTTTGCAAGGAACTCGAAAGGAACTCCAGAAGTGGCAAACATCAAGTCTCAGAAGAAGCGTATCCGCACCAATGAGGCAGCTCGCATGCGTAACAAGGCTGTCAAGTCCGAGCTCAAGACGCTGACCAAGCACGTCCAGTCCGCCGTCGCCGAGGGCGACGCCGAGAAGGCCCAGGCTGCCCTCAAGACCGTCACCAAGCGTCTCGACATGGCTGCCGCCAAGCATGTTATCCACAAGAACCAGGCTTCCAACCGCAAGTCCGGTCTTGCCAAGCTCGTGAACAGCATCAACGCCTAAGTTGTAAATTTCACACCACACAGATTACGCGCATAAATGGAGCCTGTTTTATGGAACAGGCTCCATTTTTTGTACCGCTCGGGTAAGATAGTCCGCATGAATACTTCAATTGACATTTCCCACATCCGCAACTTCTCGATTGTTGCGCATATCGACCATGGCAAGTCCACGATCAGTGACCGCATCCTCGAGCTCACCCATACCGTCGACGAGCGTGACATGGAGTCGCAGCTGCTCGACACCATGGATATCGAGCGCGAGCGCGGCATCACGATCAAGTCTAATGCCGTTCGCGTTTCCTATGGCGCCGACGATGGCGAGACGTATCAGTTCAACCTGATCGATACGCCGGGCCACGTGGACTTCACCTACGAGGTCTCGCGTTCGCTGGCCGCCTGCGAGGGCGCGGTGCTCGTCGTCGACGCCACGCAGGGCGTCGAGGCGCAGACCGTTTCCAACGCGACGCTCGCCATGAACGCCAATCTGGACATTGTGCCGGCCATCAACAAGATCGACCTGCCCTCGGCCCATCCCGATGAGGTTAAGACCGAGATCGAGGATGACCTGGCGATCCCTGCCGATGATGCTGTGTGCGTCTCGGGCAAGACCGGCGAGGGCATTCACGATCTGCTGGAGTCCATTGTCTTTTTGATTTCGCCGCCTAAGGGCGATGCAAACGCTCCGCTCAAAGCGCTCATTTTGGATTCGTACTTTGACGAGTATCGCGGTGTGGTGGCTACGGTGCGCGTCTTCGATGGTTCCATCAAAAAGGGCGATACCCTGCTTATGATGCAAGCCAAGGGCGACTTTTTGGTCGATGGCGTGGGCGTCAAGCGTCCCGCCGAGACGCCGGTCGACGCGCTGACGGTCGGCGAGGTGGGCTACGTGGTCACGGGTCTGAAGGATCCCGAGGCCGTTCGCGTGGGCGATACCCTCACGTGGGCGTCGAATCCCTGCCCCGAGCCGCTTCCCGGCTACCGCGAGGCTAAGCCCATGGTCTATACGGGCCTGTTCCCGATTGATAACAAGGACTACGAGAACCTGCGCGACGCGCTCGATAAGCTGCACGTCAACGACCCGTCGTTGGTGTGGGAGCCCGAGACCTCGGTGGCGCTCGGCTTTGGCTTCCGTGTGGGCTTCCTGGGCCTGCTGCACATGGAAGTCGTCAAGGAACGCCTGGAGCGCGAGTTCAATCTGGACCTCATTGCCACGAGCCCCTCGGTTGACTATCACGTCTACAAGACCGACGGCGAAATGATCGATGTCCGCAGCCCGCAGGATCTTCCCGAGGCCACGCGTATCGAGCGCATTGAGGAGCCGTACCTCAAGGCTAAGATCATCTGCCCGCCCGAGTATACGGGTGCCGTCATGCAGCTCGCCATCGAGCACCGTGGCATTACAACCGACATGATCCATCTCACGAGCAAATCGGTCGAGATGCGCTTCGATATGCCGCTCGCCGAGCTCATCCTGGACTTCTTCGATCAGCTCAAGAGCCGTACCAAGGGCTATGCCTCGCTCGACTACGAGTTCAACGAGTACCGTCCATCTGAGCTTGTGAAGCTCGATATCTTGCTTTCGGGCGATGAGGTGGACGCGCTGTCGTTTATCGTGCACAAGGACAAGGCCTATGGCCTGGCCCGCGGTCTGTGCGACAAGCTCAAGGAGATCATCCCGCGTCAGCTGTTTGAGGTGCCCATCCAGGGCGCTATCGGCAACAAGATCATTGCCCGCTCCACCGTCAAGGCGCGTCGCAAGGACGTGCTTGCCAAGTGCTATGGCGGCGATATTTCGCGTAAGCGCAAACTGCTCGAGAAGCAGAAAGAGGGCAAGAAGCGCATGAAGGCCATCGGCTCGGTCGAGGTCCCGCAGGAGGCCTTTATGGCGATTCTCAAGGTGGACGAGTAGGTCCATGGCTCTTTCCGAATATAGTCTGCGGCTGCTGGGCGCCTATGCCGAGCAGCCGTTCCTTATGGCTCCCATGGCGGGCGTTACCGACCCCGCCTATCGCATCATGTGTCGCCGCCGCGGTGCCAACCTTGCCTACAGCGAGATGGTGAGCGTGGCAGGCCTTGCCTATGCCAGCAACAAAACGTGGCGCCTGGTGCTACCGGCCGATGAGGAGCAGCAGATTTGCGTGCAGCTCTTTGGCTCCAAGCCCGATCAGTTTGCGAGTGCCGTCGCCGCCGTCGAGGAGCGCGTTGGCGATCGCCTGTCGCTCATCGATATCAATATGGCATGCCCCGCCCGCAAGGTTGTCACCAAGGGCGAGGGCTCGGCGCTCATGCGCACACCCGACCTAGCCGAGAAGATCGTCCAAGCGGCGGTGGGCACGGCACACGTTCCCGTAACCGTAAAGATCCGCAAGGGCTTTTACGCCGAAGATCGCAATGCCGCGACGTTTGCCCAGATGCTCGAGGGGGCGGGAGCCGCCGCGGTGGCGGTGCATGGCCGCTGTGCCACGCAGCTCTACACCGGCCAGGCCGATTGGTCGGTCGTCGATGAGGTGGCCGACGCTGTTGAGATTCCCGTGATTGGTTCGGGCGATGTGTTCTCGGCCGAGGACGCTGCTGAGCATCTGCAAGGTTCGGGTGCTAGCGCGGTGTTTATCGCGCGCGGCATCTACGGCAATCCGTGGGTGTTCGGCGATGCTCGCGCCCTTGCGCTCGATGGTACACCGGTACCGGCACGCAGCTCCGTCGAGCGCCTGGACGCCCTGCGTGAGCACCTAACGCTGACGCATGAGCTCCTGCCGCTCATGTCGCGTGCCCGTACGTACGCAAGCTGGTACTTAAAAGGCATGCCCCATGCCGCCGCTTGGCGTGCCCATGTGGTGCGCTGCTCCACGTATGAGGAGTTTATGGCGCTGGTCGATGAGATCGAGCATGATGTGGTGGCCTGCGAGGCTGCCCTTGCCGCCGGCGAGTCGGTGCCCTCTCATCCGCTGGAGGCTTAAGGGTGGCCGTTACCGCACTGTACGTGCACGTGCCGTTCTGTGCCCAAAAGTGCCGCTACTGCGACTTTGACTCGCGCAGTTTTGCTCCGTGCGACCTGAGCGCTGCGCTCGATGCCTATTTTGAGCAGTTGTTCGCGCGTCTCGATGCTTTTGGCAAGGCTGATGCCCTTGACCAGATCCGCACCGTCTATGTTGGTGGCGGTACGCCGTCGCTGGCGGGGGAGCGCCTGGTGGAGCTGGCGCGGCGTATTCGTGCGTGGTGTGCCCCCGTTGAGTTTACCTGCGAGGCCAATCCCGAGTCGCTGACCGCCGAGCTTGCTACTGCACTTGTCAAGGTTGGTGTCACTCGCGTCTCTCTGGGCGTGCAAACGCTCGATAACGCGGAACTTACTGCCATCGGCCGTATTCACGATGCCGATCGGGCGCTCGCCGCCATCGCGACGGTCAAGAACGCTGGGCTTGATGTGTCGTGCGACCTTATGTGCGGACTTCCCGGGCAGACCGCAGCGAGTTGGAAGCGCACGCTCGATGGCGTGCTGGCGGCGGCTCCGCATCATGTGTCGGTCTACCCGCTCACGCTTGAGGAGGGGACGCCCCTTTATCGCATGGCGTGCCGCGACGAGTCGCTCGAGCCCGACGAGGATTTTCAGGCTTCGTGCATGGACTTGGCTCGCGAGCTCCTGGGTGCCGCCGGCTATCACCCGTATGAGGTGGCGAGCTACGCGCTCGACGGCCATGAGTGCGCCCACAACATTGCCTATTGGTCTGGACAGGGCTATCTGGGCTTGGGTCGCTCTGCCGCCGGTATGCTCGATGCCGAGGATTTCGACCGTCTTGCGGGTTTGTTCCCCGGCGTGTCTTCTCGAGGCGATGCGTACCGCGTGCGTCTGGTGCAACGTGACGATGACGCGACGGCGTTCGAGGCCGAATATCTCTCGCAGCGCGAGGCTGCGGCCGAAGACCTGATGCTCGCTTGTCGCATGACGCGCGGTGTCGCGTCCGACCTGTTGGTTCGCGCGGCTCGTGTCATCCCGGCCGATGAGCTGACAGCCGCTTGCGATCGCGCGCTCGAATTGGGTCTTGCCATTTGGGTGCCCGAGACGCTCGGGGTCCATGAGGGACCCTTTACTTCGGCAGATGTCGTCGCGGGCCATGTTCGAGCTCGTTTAGCACCGACACACCTGGGCTGGCTCGATGGAAATGTTCTGTTCGAGCTGTTTTGGGATCTAGCTTAGGCCGCTCGGGTAGAATTACCGGAATATATACGCTGCTGTGAGCAGGAGGTTGCCGCGCATGGCGACGATGAACGAAAAAGATTACTACGAGATTCTGGGTGTCTCCAAGGACGCCACCTCGCGTGATATTCAAAAGGCCTTCCAGCAAAAGGCCCGTAAGCTCCATCCGGACGTCAATAAAGAGCCGGATGCCGAGGAAAAGTTTAAAGAGGTTTCCGAGGCCTACGCCGTGCTTTCGGATGAGCAAAAACGTGCGCGCTACGACGCCATGCGTTCTGGCAATCCCTTTGCCGGTGCTCCTACGGCTTCGCCCTATGGTGGCGGCTACGCCGGCAGCACGGGCTATGGCAATCCCTTTGAGGGCGGCTTTCCCTTTGGTGGCGCCTGGGGCCAGCAGCGTCGCGGCCAGGCTGCCTACAATCCCGAGAACGGCGCCAACGTGGTCGTCGATATCAAACTCGACGCCAAGGAGGCCAAGGGCGGTGCCCGCAAGACCGTCCGCTACACGCGCTTCGATACCTGTAACAACTGCGGCGGTTCGGGCTCCGTTTCGTCTGAGCATGCCCATACCTGCCCGAGCTGCGGTGGCCGCGGCCACATCGACGTCGACCTGTCCTTTCTGTTTGGTGCGGGCACGTTCCAGTCGGTCTGCCCCGAGTGCGGCGGTTCCGGTAAGGTCGTGGCCGACCCCTGCCCCGATTGCGGTGGCAGCGGGCGAACCCGTGTGACCTCCGAGCAGACGATTGAGTTTCCTGCCGGCACGCACGATGGCGACGAGGTCCGCATTGGCGGCATGGGTCATGCTGGCACCAACGGTGCCGCGGGCGGCGATCTGGTCGGCCGCGCCCATGTTGAGGCCGAGCGCTTGGAAGGCAAAGCTCGTACTGGCTTTTACTTGATGGGCATTGTGGCGCCGTTTTTGGTGCTGTCGGCCATCTCGGGCGTGTTCTCGGCCTTTGCCGTGATGTGCTTTATTCCGTTTACCATGGGCCTGTTCATGGTGCTTTCGGACGGTGTGCTTCATCGCAGCCTGCTGTGGTGGAAGCGCGGTGCGATGCAGTTTGCCAACGGTTTTGCCAACGGCTTCATGTTCGCGCTCGTGTCGGTTTGGTTCGCGAGCTGCTCGCAACGGGCCATGCTTTCGCCGTATCAAATGCAATAACATCAAACCCTTTGTTTGCGGTCGGCCCAGCTTGGGTATAGGACGCACTGTGACAATAATGAAAGTCGGAAGGATTCGGTCGTGTCGGAAAATAGGGATTACTACGAGGTGCTTGGCGTCGACAGGGATGCCGACGCGCGGACGATTAAGCGTGCGTTTTTAAAGAAGGCCCGTACCGTACATCCGGATGTTTCGGACGATCCCGAGGCCGAGGCCAAGTTCAAGGAGCTCAACGAGGCCTATTCCGTTCTTTCCGATGAGCAGAAGCGTGCTAACTACGACCGTTACGGCACCGCGGACGGCCCCGGTGGCTCTGGTTATGTCGACATCAACGATATCTTTGGTGGCATGGGCATGGACGACCTGTTCTCGTCGTTTTTTGGCGGCGGTGCCGGCGGTGGCGCCCGCAGCCGTCGTGAGCGTCGTCGCGGACGTGACATGGCCATCTCGCTTTCGGTGACGCTCGAGGAGGCGGCGCTCGGCTGCAAAAAGACGATCAGCTATGATCGCCTTGCTCCTTGCGAGGACTGCAACGGTACCGGTAGGGCCGAGGGTGCACAGGAAAAGCAGTGCGGCCGCTGCCACGGTACGGGCTACGTCACGACGGTTCAGCGATCGTTTTTGGGCCAGGTTCAGTCTTCCTCGCCTTGCCCCGACTGCCATGGCGAGGGCACGGTTATCGACCATCCCTGCGAGACCTGCGACGGTCAGGGCCGCACGCCTTCGCATGAAAAGATCGACATCGATATTCCTGCCGGCGTTTCGACCGGTCGCCAGCTGCGTGTGAGCGGCTTTGGTGAGGCCGGTCTTCGCGGCGAGCCTTCGGGCGAACTGATTGTCAACGTGCGCGTTGCCGACCATGAGCGCTTTAAGCGCAACGGTGACGACCTGTACCTGGTGAGCGATATCTCGATTGCGCAGGCTGCGCTCGGCTGCGAGATCGAGGTCGAGGGCATTATGCCCGACGAGGTCGTTAAGGTGACGGTTCCCGCCGGCGCCCAGTACGGCGACACCGTGAGCGTCAATAATTACGGCATGCCGCGCATTGGCGGTGGCGGTTCGCGTGGCCGCCTGATCGTGCAACTGCGCGTGGTCGTTCCCACCAATCTTTCCAATAAGCAACGCGAGCTGCTCCGTGCTTTTGCCGATGAGATGGGCGATGACGTCGCTTCCGGTAAGAAGTCGGTGACCGACCGTATCAAGAGTGCCCTCGACGATATCCTCGATTAAGGAGCCCGCGTGCTCGCACCCCATATTTCCGTCGTCAACCTCGGCTGCCGTGTCAACCGGGTTGAGTCTGACCGTATCACTGCCGATCTTATGCGCCTGGGCTTTGCTATGGTGGAGCCCCAGGATGCCGATCTGATCGTCATTAACACCTGTGCCGTTACGGGCGAGGCCGAGGCCAAGACCCGTAAGGCCGTCCGTCATGCGCTGGCCCATCCAAACGAGCCTTATGTGCTCGTGACCGGTTGCGTGGTCAATTTGCATCCCGAGGAGCTGTTGGAGCTTTCGGATCGCGTGATCGCCGAGCCGTCCAAGATCGATGTCGCCGAACGTGTCTGCGAGGTGCTGGGCGTTGAGTCCGATAGCGTTCCCGCCTGCAGCGATGGCGAGGTGGTCGATGCGCTCGGTCGCTCTCGCCTGGGCGTGAAGATCCAGGACGGCTGCAACCATCGCTGCACCTATTGCATTGTGTGGAAGGCGCGCGGCCCCGAGCGCTCCGTGCCCGTCGAGTCCGTGCTTGAGCAAGTTCGCGAGGCCCGGGAGGCCGGCGTGCCCGAGGTGGTGCTGACCGGTGTGAACCTGGGTGCCTACGATGGCAAGAGCGCGACCGACGAGCATGTCGAAATCGATGAGCTGCTCGAGGCCATCATGGAGCGCACGACTATTCCGCATGTGCGCATTTCCTCGGTCGAACCCATGGATATCTCTGAGCGCCTGCTTAAGGTTGTGGCGCGCTATCCGCAGCGTATTGCCCCGTTTTTGCACCTGCCTGTACAGTCCGGCTGTACGGCGACGCTGCATCGCATGGGTCGTCCCTATAGTGCCGAGGCCTTTGAGGACACGGTGCGCATGATTCGCGCCATCCTGCCGCAGGCGTCTCTTTCGTGCGACGTCATCGTCGGTTTTCCTGGTGAGACGGACGAGGAGTTCGAGGAGTCGCTGGCGCTGTGCCGCCGCGTGGGGTTCTCGCGTATGCACGTGTTCCGCTATAGCAAGCGTCCCGGCACCCTCGCCGCCGATATGCCCGACCAGGTACCGCCCGAGGTTATGGCCGAGCGCAGCCGCCGTATGCGGGCCGCGGCGCAGGAACTCGCTATCGCCGACGCTCGTCGTCGCGTGGGCACCGTTGAGCGCGCCGTGCTCGAGTATGGTGACAACCTGACGCTCGGCTCGTTCCATCATGCCCGTCTTGACGATACCTGTGGACTTACAGCCCCGTGCCTGCTCGATGTTGCTATCATCGAAGTCGATGATTCCGGCTTGGTCCATGCGCGCAGGGAGGTTCATGGAAGCCTCGAAGATTAGACTTACCGTTCCCGAGGGGATTGATCCCTCGCGCGTTTTGGGCGCCGGCGACGGCGTCCTTCGTGCGCTCGAGAGCTTGGTTCGCGCCCATGTGGTCGCCCGTGGCGATAGCATCGCCGTGAGCGGTGACCCGGACGAGGTCGAGCTCGTGGCGCGCTTTTTCGAACATGCTTTTCGCGAGGCGGCGGCCGGCCGTGCCCTTTCTGCCGACGATGTCTCGCGTTGCCTGGCCGTCTTACGCGACGGCGAGCATGAGGCCACATCGCTTCGCGATGACGTGCTGCTTTCGTATCGCGGCCGCGTCATTCGCCCCAAGACGCTTGGGCAAAAGCGCTATGTGGATGCCATTCGCTCGCACACCATCACATTTGGCCTGGGTCCAGCCGGTACCGGTAAGACCTATCTGGCCATGGCGCTCGCCGTTGCCGCGCTCAAGTGCCATGAGGTGGGCCGTCTGATCTTGACGCGCCCGGTTGTCGAGGCGGGGGAGAACCTGGGCTTTTTGCCCGGCACCCTCGAGGAAAAGATTGATCCCTACATGCGTCCGCTCTACGATGCCCTTTTTGACATGATGGATCGTGAGCGTACCGACGAGCTTATGGAGCGCGGCGTGATCGAGATTGCGCCGCTCGCCTACATGCGCGGTCGTACGCTGAGCGATGCCTTCGTGGTGCTCGACGAGGCGCAAAATACCACGCCCGAGCAGATGAAGATGTTCCTGACACGCCTGGGCTTCAACTCCAAGTTCGTGATTACCGGCGACCTGAGCCAGCGCGACCTGGTGGGTCGTCGTGGCGGCTTGGCGGATGTCGAGAAGATTTTGGGCCGTGTCGACGATGTGGCATTTTCTCACCTCGAGCGTGCCGACGTGGTGCGTCATGCCCTAGTGGGTTGTATCGTCGAGGCATATGATGCTTATGATGACGTGCGTGAGCAACGCTCACGCGACCGAAAGGAGTCCCGTTGAGTGTATTGATCAGCAACGATGCCGACCTCGATACGCTGCTCGATGCCCAGGAGGTGGAGCACATCTGCTCAGTTGTGCTTGCCGCCGAGGGTGTTGAGCGTGAGGTCGAGATTTCCCTTTCGTATGTCGACGAGGACGAGATGCACGAGCTCAACCACGAGTGGCGCGGTATCGACCGCACCACCGATGTGCTCTCGTTTGAGTGCGATTCGGCCTTTGACGAGGATATTCCCTCCGATGAGACGCTCGAGCTCGGCGATATCATCTTGGCCCCGCAGGTTATTGCCCGTCAGGCCCCCGGTTTTGGCAATAGCCCCGCTGACGAGTGCCGTCTGATGCTCGTTCACGGCATGCTGCACCTGCTGGGCTATGACCACATCGAGGACGACGAGGCCGAGGTTATGGAGGCCCGCGAGGACGCTATCCTGCGCGATCTGGCGCTCGAGCGCGGCGAGGATCCCAAACTCGTTCACGTCGGCCCCATCACCAATCATGCCCACGACTAGGAGCCGTTTATGATTCCCGGATCGAACAAGGACCATCCGTCCTTTTTAAAGTCGTTCTCCTACGCCATGGAGGGCTTCGTCACCGCCGTCAAGACCGAGCGCAACATTAAGGTCATGCTCGTGGCGGGCGTGTGCACCGTCATTGCCGGCTGCATCGTGGGGCTCGACATTGCCGAGTGGGCCACGATTATCATCTGCTGCGGCCTGGTGATTCACGGCGAGCTGTGCAATACCGCTATGGAGGCGATCGTCGACCTGGCGACCCAGGAGCTTCATCCGCTGGCCAAGCGTGCGAAGGACATCGCCGCCGCCTCTGTATACGTTCTTTCCATCACCGCCGCGATTGTGGGCTTGCTGGTATTTGCCCACGCACTCGGCTTTATTTAGAAAGGGATTCCCATGTCCGACAACATGCAGCCTTCCGATGAGATTTTGGACGACGAGTCCCTGGACGCGGTGGATACCGAGGAGCTCGAGGATTTCGAGGAGTTCGACCCGTTTGAGGGTATGAGCGACGAGGAACTCGATGCCCTGTGCGACGAGGACGACAACCTCGCGGGCTTTGGTGACGTTGAGCCCGGTTTCCGCAGCGGCTTTGTGGCCCTGGTCGGTCGTCCCAACGCTGGCAAGTCTACGCTGCTTAATGCCTGCTATGGCAAAAAGGTCGCCATCACCTCGCCGGTGGCCCAGACGACCCGCCGCCGCATGCGCGCCGTCGTCAACCGCCCCGGCTATCAGCTGGTCTTTGTCGATACCCCCGGTATTCATAAGCCCAAGGACGGCTTGGGATCCGAGCTCAACAAGAGCGCGTTGTTCGAGCTGAACGATGTTGATGTTGTCGCGTTTTTGATTGATGCCACCAAACCGATCGGCAGGGGAGACGCCTGGGTTGCCGAGCGCGTCAAGAACGCTCGTTCCAAGAAGGTCCTGGTGCTCACCAAGGCCGATGAGGCCGACCCCGCACAGGTCATGGAGCAGCTTAAGGCAGCCCACGAACTCATGGAATATGACGACGAGATCGTGACGTCGTCGGTCAAGAACTTCAACGTCGATGCATTTATCGAGACCGTTGCGCACTTTTTGCCTGAGGGTCCGCGTTGGTTCCCCGAGGACATGGGTACCGACGCTTCCGATGAGACGCTCGTTGCCGAGTTTGTGCGCGAGAAGGTCTTGCGCCGCACCCGTGATGAGATTCCGCACTCCGTTGGCGTGATCTGCGATGCGCTCGAGCAGACCAAGAAGGTGTTGCGCGTGCACGCCACCATTTACGTCGAGCGCGAGGGCCAAAAGGGCATCATCATCGGTAAGGGCGGCGAGATGATCAAGCATATCGGTATCGACGCCCGTCGCGATCTTGAGCGCATCTTTGGCACGCAGGTCTTTTTGGAGCTGGACGTAAAGGTCAAGGCCGGCTGGCGTGACGACGAGGCCCAGATTCGCCGCTTTGGCTACAACGCCGAGGACTAAGGACGCGCGGCGCGCATGGCAGGCTCCCGGACATATCGCACCAAGGTGCTCGTCCTCGACAAGACGAAGCTCAAAGAGACCGACCTGATCTTGACGATGCTTGACGAGCGGGGTCGGCAGGTTCGTGCCGTGGCAAAGGGCGCCCGCAAACCCGGTGGACGCCTGGCTGCGCGCTGCGAGATGTTCTGTACCGTTGATCTGCTGCTTGCGCATGGACGGTCGCTCGACGTGGTTTCCCAGGCCGAGCTTATGGAGGCGCCGCTCGGCGCTGCTCCCGATTACGAGATGACATGCGCCGCAAGCGCGATCGCCGAGGTCGCGCGCGTGTGCTCGTTCGAGGACGCCGAGGACCCGTTTACCTTTGCCATCACGCAGCGGGCGCTCACACTTGTCGGCAGCGGGCTCGACGCGGCACATATGGACCTGCTCGTGGCGGCCTTTGTCTTTAAACTGCTGTCGCACGTTGGCTACCGCCCCGATTTCTCGGCATGCGTCTCGTGCGGCGATCCCATGCTCTCGCATTTCTCGGCCCAGGCCGGCGGGCTTCTGTGCGGGTCGTGCGCCTCGAGCGTGCCTGGCGCCGAGTTGGTATCGGTCAGCGAGGTCGCATGGCTGCGCGCTCTGATGTCCATGACGTTCGATGCCCTTATGGACGAGCAGATCGATCCGCATACGGCTGCGTTTTTGCTGGGGCTTTCGCATGTTTGGGCCGCCACGCACACCGATCAGCGGCTCCGTGCGATGGAATTCATGTTGGGTCGGTGATGATGCGCAGGCGCGCGCCGCTTGTGGTAATATACCGACCTGTTGGTACCTCGACCTTGGATGTTCGCTCCACCGGCGGCTTCCCAGTCCGAGGCGAATGGAGTCGCCCACAGGCGACGCGAAACGAAAGGTGAAACAATGACTGTTTCCAAAGAGCGCAAGGCGGAGCTGACCGCCCAGTTCGGTAACTCCCCGGTCGATACCGGTAACCCCAAGGTTCAGGTCGCCATCCTGTCCGAGCGCATCAAGGAGCTGACCGAGCACATGAAGTCCCACCAGAAGGACTTCCACACCCGTCGTGGCCTGCTCATGCTCGTCGGCCGTCGTCGTCGTCTTCTCTCCTACATCAAGAAGAACGACATTGTCGAGTACCGTGAGCTCATCAAGGCTCTGGGCATCCGCGACAACATCCAGTAACGGATTTGTACATGCTAAGAGCGTCCTGCGCAGCGGGGCGCTCTTTTTGTGTAAGGGCGTGAACAATCACGCTCTGAAGCGTGGCGGGGGCAGGGGGCCCGCGTCACATGAGAAGCCCGCAGGCAAGGGGCCTGTGGGGTAAAGGAGAACAATGACACTCGTATCCAAGACCTTTGAGCTGTACGGCAAGACCTACACCTTTGAGTCCGGCGAGCTTGCCAAGCAGGCCACCGGCGCTTGTCTGGTCAAGCAGGGCGACACCACGATGCTCGACACCGTGGTCGTCTCCAAGGAGCGCAAGAATTACGACTTCTTCCCGCTGACCGTCGACTTCAACGAGAAGATGTACGCCGCCGGCCGCATTCCGGGTGGCTACCTTAAGCGCGAGGGCCGTCCCAGCGAGAAGGCCACGCTCACGGCTCGCATGATCGACCGCCCGATCCGCCCGAGCTTCCCGGATGGCTTCCGCAACGAGGTGCACATCGTCGCTACCTCGCTCGTCGCCGACCAGGTCAACCCCTTCGACGTCATCAACGTCATGGGTGCTTCGCTGGCCATGACGCTCGGCGGCGTGCCCTTCGAGGGCCCGCTTGCCTGCGTGCGCATCGGACGCAACGTGGAGACCGGCGAGTTTATCGTCAACCCCACCTATGAGGAGCGCGAGAACTCCGATCTGGACCTGGAGCTGGGCGGATCCGCCGACTTCATCTCGATGGTCGAGGCCGGCGCCGAGGAGATCTCCGAGGACGACATGCTCGCCGCCATGAAGTTTGGCCAGGAGGCCCTTGCTGCTTTCTGCCAGGCTCAGGACGAGTTCGTCGCCGAGTGGGAGCAGGTCAACGGCCCCATCGTCAAGAAGGAGTACCCGCTAGACCAGCCCGTCGAGGAGGTCCAGGAGCGCATCTTCGCCCACTACGACGAGATGGCAGCCGCCCTTCGCGACGCCGACAAGCTCTCCCGTATCGGTAAGGTCGAGGCTCTGAAGGAGTCCATCCGTGCCGAGTTCACCGAGGAGGAGCAGGCCGCTTGGGAGCGCGAGATTCCCGTGGCGCTCAAGAAGCTCGAGAAGAAGGCTATGCGCACCATGGTCGTCGAGACCGGTGAGCGCGTCGACGGCCGTGCCGCCGATGAGATTCGCCCCATCATGGTGAAGGATAACTACCTGCCGCTCGTTCACGGCTCCGGTCTGTTCCAGCGTGGCCAGACCCAGGTGCTTTCCGTCCTGTCGCTCGGTATGCTCAACGAGGGCCAGCGTCTGGATACCATCGAGCCCACCGAGGGCAAGCGCTATATGCACCACTACAACTTCCCGCCGTTCTGCACCGGCGAGACCGGTCGCATGGGCAGCCCCAAGCGCCGCGAGATCGGCCACGGCAACCTGGCCGAGCGCGCGCTGATTCCCGTCCTGCCCGATCAGGCCGAGTTCCCGTATACCATCCGCTGCGTCTCCGAGGTCCTGTCCTCCAACGGCTCCACCTCTCAGGCTTCCATCTGCGGCTCCACGCTGGCTCTGATG
>UQZI01000014.1 GCA_900545555.1 uncultured Collinsella sp. | reverse complement strand
AAGCCGGGGTGACCGCCCACAAAGAACGGCATGTCCTCGGTGCCCTCATTGGTCACCTCGTACGACACGGCCACCTTTTCCGAATCGATCGTGTAACGAGCAACAATCTTAAACGGATACGGATACTGCTCGAGCAGCTCGGCGTGGTCGGCAGAGCTTAGGCTCAGCGCAACCATGTTGTCACCCTGCTCCTCGAGCTTCCACTCCTGCTTGCGGGCAAAGCCGTGGCGGGCAAGCTTGACCTCGCGGCCGCCCATGGTCATCGCGCGACCGTTACGAAGGCCGCCGCAAATCGGAAAGCAAATGGGCGCCTGGCCCGACCAAATCGAAGGATCGCCCTGCCACAGGTACTCGCGACCGTTGGCTTTAATCGAAGTGAACGATCCGCCAGCCGTGCTCAGTGTCACACGAACAGAACCGTTATCAAGAACAAACTCCATAGGAGCCTTCCCTTTCGTACGCCAGCCCGCCGAGTCAATAGGGCTGATAGAAAACCGGCCCGCGCCCCCTCACAGAAACGCGAGCCGTCAACGGACTAGTAAATTACGCCGGATACCCGCTAGTCATGGTATTCGCCGCGGTCCCACTTCTCGAGGAACTCGTCAAAGAAGTGCGGGTCAGCCTGAGCCTCGGCGTCGGCCTTATTGCAAGCGTCGATCTTGGCGATCAGGGCATCGTGCTCGGGGGTCTTCTCGTAGGGCTCCTCCAGGAAGGCAAGCATGATGTCGGCCATCAGGAACTCACCGGTAATCTTGCCGCCAAAGCCCACGATGTTGGCGTTGAGCTCGCGACGGGCATACAGGGCAGAGGTCATGTCGCGGACCAGGGCGCAACGGGCGCCGGGAACCTTGTTGACGGCGTTGGTGATGCCGATGCCGGTGCCGCACAGGGCCACGCCAAAGTCGGCCTTGCCGCTGGCAACAGCCTCGCCCACGGCCTTACCGTAGATGGGATAGTGCGTACGGGTGTGGCTGTAGGTGCCGCAGTCGAGCACCTTGTAGCCAGCCTGCTCCAGGCGGTCGGCCAGATAGATCTTCTCGTCCGTAACGATATGGTCGCAACCGATTGCGATGGTCTTCTTCATCAGAACGTCCTTTCGTCTGAATTCACAAGTTGAGATAGAAGTTCGAGTTCTCGGTGGCTCTCGTTAGGCCATCTTGTTGAGCATGTCGACACGGATCTGGTGACGGCCGCCGGCGTACTGGGCGCGCAGGAACTCGCGGGCGATCTTCTTGGCGACCTCGGTGCCCACAACGCCCGGGCCCATGGTGACCATGCGCGAGCCGTTGTGCTCGCGGGTCATGTAGGCGGAACGCTCGTCGGAAATGTTGGCGACGACCATGCCCTTGATCTTGACGGCGGCCATATAGGAGCCGACGCCGTACTTATCGAATGCGAAGCCCTGGGAATCCTTGTGCTCCAGCAGGTCCTTGGCAACGGCGGTCGCGGAATCGACAAAGTCCGCAGCAGGGGTCTCGGAATAGTCGACGACCTCGTGACCGTCAGCGATGAGCATCTCCTTGATGGACTCCTTCATCGACATACCGTCGGCATCGGAAGCGATTACAACCCTCATGACATCCTCCTTGAGAGATACGCAGGTGCGTAGTTTCTGTTTGGAAGTGTTGAATCGCGCTCAGGTCCGGGCATCTGAATGTGCGGTTCTTCACTGTTCATGTTTATTTGAACACATTCGAACATAGGTTGCAACCATTATTTGTTTAACTTTGTTCTTTTTTGAACAAATACCGTTTACGGTTGATTGCCGACCGTTTGAGCCCGGCGCAGACGTAGCGACCATGTGTTCAACAAACAAAAGGGCGGCCGAGAACGTGTCTCGGCCGCCCCTTCGGCGGTATTCCCCGGTATATACAGCTGTTTTAGTTACTCGGACTGCCCACCTTTTTGGTGTGCTTGGACGGAGTACTCAGAAAGCGGCCCGTTAAATAGTTCGCCGGGCCGGAAATATCAATCCCCAGCAGCACGTGCCCCAGCCACAGAAACGCCGCGAGCACCAGCAATGGAATCACGCACGAGGTCACGATCATCACGATGACACCTTCGATCAGATCGGTCACCTGTTGCACAATCTCATCGGTCATCTGTTTGGCGCCGTTGGTCACCGACGCGACAAGACCCGAGGCACCGTCGGCAAGCTGCTCAAGCACGTTCTTGGATTCTGTGGACTCGGACTTTTTCTTGCTCGTTTTGGAGCTATTGCCGTCTGCCGCACCCGCAGCGTCGGCCGCCTTTTGCTCGGCCGCTTCGATGCTCACCCGATACGTCTCGTCGACCTTTTGCGACACCCATACGCTTGCAGGCACCAAGGCCATGCCGATCACGGCAACCACCAGCACGCGGGTCGCCACGCGGCGCAGGACAGCGCTCGTGCTCCAGCGTCCGTGAATGCCAAGCGAGACCGCAAAGAGCACCAGCGCAAACGGGATTAAGATGCCCAAGCCAACCGACCACAAAATCGTGAGCAAATATTTCTCTAGGTAGAGCACGGCAAGCACGATGCCCAAGTTACCCGAAAGCTGCGCGAGCTGCTCGGCAACCGGCGTTCCCGTATCACCCGGCAGCGCGGTAATGCCCGCAGACAGCGCCACGCACGAGGTCGTGAGCGCCAAAACGTTGCCCTTCTTTTGGTCGATGACCTCGATGGTGGAGTCCCAAGTTTTGGTATCGGCGAAATGCGGACGAGCTACAAAGCCCGACAGCAGCGCCAGTACCACGAGTGCAACGATAAAGCCAATCTGCAGCTTTTTGTTTGCGCACACGACATCGGACAGGCTGGGCTGCAGCTCGGTTACCGTCGTGTGCTCGGTTATCTGGACAGGACGCCCATGAGCCATCTCGCGCGCATCTCTTTTTTGTATTGACCCGTTATCCGGCATTTGGATACCTCCTCAGTCCGGTCTGTATTGCGGATGGAAGTATACCCACCCAGCAAAAAACCGAACGGGAGGGCGTGCAGAAGCTCCATAACGCTGCTAGTCGAATAGTGCCATTTCAAAACTATGCCGGTTTACTACGATAAAACCGATAGGACCGACCACATTTGCTATTAGCAGAAAATGACAAGCTTTCTACCTGCGGCTTTGATAACGCTGTTCTTTCCATAGTTGAAAGAATGCGATTCATCGTAGTAAACCGGCATAGTTTTGTAACCGACAGACCGAGTCGGCACCGCAGCAAACCTAATGACCCGGTTTCTTCCATCCTCAAAGGATCGAATGCATGGCAGGAGTGTCCCAAACTGCCGGCAGATAAGGAACGTCCCCAAGTGCCGGGTAAACAGAAAAGCCCTGCCGCGGGTAGCGGCAGAGCTTTTGGAAGGGGACTTGGTTGTGAGAGCTCGTTAGGCGAGCTTAGCCTCGAGTGCGGCGATGCGCTTATAGGCATCGATGGTAAAGCGGGTCTGCTTCTCCAGGATCATGGTGGTCATGAGAGTGTCCTGAGCGTGAGCCATGATGAAGGTCATCTCCATCTCGCCGCCGCCGGCCTCCTGCGAAAGCAGCTTGGTCTGCGTGTCGTGGGCGCCGATAAGTGCATCGCTGGCATCCTTGTGCAGCTGTTCGGCCTTCTCAAAATCACCCTCGCGAGCAGCATCGAGCGCTGCAAGCAGATCGGTCTGGGCGTCGCCCGCGTATGCGACAATCTCGAATCCAACCATCGAGATTTCTTCTTTGGTTGCCATATTGCGTTCCTTTCACATATGAACCAACGGAGAGCATCGCGTCCGGGCATACGCGCTGCGCTGTGTATGGCAGGAACATTAACATTCAAACAAAAAAGAACAGCGCAAAACGTAATTTCGAGCTATGAACGGTTGCTTTTCACCCGTGAACGGTTTTTAAATCAATCTGAACATTCTCGAACACAATTAGCGGCAACCCAAACAGGTCCGCACCCTAGCGTACATCGCGCACCGTATCGCCCTCGACGAGCACACCCGGAAACAGCATGTGCTCCACACCGGGTGCAGCGCCCTCGGCGCCGGCAATCTTGTCGACCGCCCACATGCCGACGCGCTTGTTGTCAAAGCGCACCGTGGTCAGGTGACGGTCGGGCACGATATCGCCCAGGCTGTCATCAACACCCACTACGCTCACATCCTCGGGCACGCGCTTCCCGCGCGACTCGAGCCCACGGATGCAGCCATATGCCATGGCATCGTTGGAAGCATAAATGGCCGTACAGGTCGGATCGTCCGCCAGAGCCTGACCAGCGGCATATCCGCTCTGTGCCGTCCAATCGCCACGGACAAGTCGCGGCGGCTCAATACCATGCGCGCGCAATGTCTCGCGCCAGCCTTCCTCGCGCTGCATGCCCGAAAGCGAGCGCTCGGGGCACGAGATAAAGTGCACGGTCTTGTGCCCCTGCCCCAGCAAATACTCGACAACTTGGCGCGAGCAATCGAACTGATCGTTATCAACCGTCGAGCACAGCGGGTGCTCCAGCATGGTAACGAGCACCGTCTGCATACCGGGCAGCGGCTCGAAGGTGCCAAAGTCCGCCGGCATGCGATTCATGATCACAACCATGCCATCCACCGGCAGCGCGCTCATGCGCGACGATGCGCTCTCGAGGGTATACGGATGCCCGTCTACTTTAGTGAGGGTGATGGCATAGCCATGTTTGTCGGCCGCGGCGGCAAAGCCCTCCATGCGGTCGAGGTTGCCGGTGCCGGTAATGTTGAACATGGCGACGCCGACGGTCTTAAACTTGCCGCGGCGCAGCGATCGACCGGCAAAATTGGGGCGATACCCCAGCTCGCGCATGGCGGCACGCACGCGCTCCTTGGTCTCGGGGCGCACGCTGGGCGAATCGTGCACGGTGCGCGAGACCGTCTGCTCCGAGACGCCCGCGAGACGCGCCACGTCCTTAACGGAAACCGATTTTTTAACAGCGGCCATAGGTCGATCTTTCTATGTCAACGATGCCATCGCGGGCATCCCAACAGACAAAATGAACGCCTCCAAGTATATCCAACGCCTCTCCCGCCATACGCTCACCACCCAAAACCTACCGTTCACCGACAATCCCGCTTCCCCGGACGGCTTTTGTCGACCAAATGTTAACGTTGCCATTGTGCAAACACAGAGCCACCGGGCGGCTCAAACGTTTACGCGTAAGGAATCGACGGTTCGCAGGCACAGGAACCACCGATTCGCGTCTTTATTTGTGCCGCAAAATGGCAACGTCAACATTTTGGCAACCGAACGCCAAAAGTTACCATCGTTGCTAACCCACCGACTCTTAGGAGCATTGCATGGAGCAACTCATCGCCATCATCGAAAAGGGCCAACCCTTTTTCAACGCGATCGCCCGCAACAAGTACCTCAAGGCGATCCGCGACGGCTTTATCTCCGTCATCCCCATCATCATCTTCTCGTCCATCTTCTGCCTGGTAGCCTCGGTCCCCAACATCTGGGGTTTCTACTGGCCCGATGACATCAACAACGCCCTGTGGAAGTGCTACAACTACTCCATGGGCATCCTGGCCATCGCCTGCGCCGCCACCACGGCCAAGCACTTCGCCGACGCCCAGAACCGCGACCTGCCCAAGAACAACCAGATCAACTTCATCTCGTGCATGTGCGCGGCCATCATCGGCTTCTTGCTCCTTTCGAGCGACACGATCGCCACGGACGCCGCCAGCGGCTTCAACACCACCTATCTTGGTTCCAAAGGCCTGCTGACTGCCTTCATCGCTGCATTTGTGACCGGCATCATCTACAAGTTCTTTATTAAGCGCAACATCACCGTCAAGATGCCCGAGCAGGTTCCGCCCAACATCTCGCAGACCTTTAAGGACATCATCCCCTTCTCCGTCTGCATCACCGTCTTTTGGGTCTTTGACATCGTCTTCCGCGCTGCCTTTGGCTTCTGCTTTGCCCAGGGCGTCATCCAGGTGTTCCAGCCCCTGTTCACCGCCGCCGACGGCTACATCGGCCTCGCTGTGATCTACGGTGCCATGAGCCTCTTCTGGTTCGTCGGCGTCCACGGCCCCTCGATCGTCGAGCCCGCCATCGCCGCCGCCCTCGTTGCCAACATGACCGACAACCTGGCTGCGTTCCAGGCCGGCCAGCACGCTTCCGCTGTCCTGACCCAGGGTGCCCAGTACTTCGTCGTCTGCATGGGCGGCACCGGCGCCACGCTCGTCCTGGTCTTTATGTTCTGCTTCCTGGCTAAGTCTCAGGAGATGCGCGCCGTCGGCAAGGCCGCCATCGTCCCGGTCTGCTTTGCCGTCAACGAGCCGCTGCTGTTCGCCGCACCCATCGTGCTCAACCCCGTCTTCTTTGTCCCGTTTGTCTTTGCCCCGATCGCCAACATCTGGATCCTCAAGATCTTTATCGACTTCTTGGGCATGAACGGCTTTATGTACACCCTGCCTTGGACCGTCCCCGGCCCCATCGGCACCATCATGGGCCTGGGCTTCCAGCCGCTCGCCTTTGTGATGCTCGCCATCATCCTGGTCGTCGACTTTGCCCTGTACTATCCGTTCTTCCGTGCCTATGACGCCCAGAAGTGCGCCGAGGAGGCCGAGATCTCCCAGGAGGAGCTCGCCGCCAAGAACGCCGAGAAGGCCGCCAAGCTCAACGACGCCTTCCAGGGTAAGGCCGACGCCAAGAGTGTTGCCGCCGGCGCCGCTGCCGAGGTCGTAAAGACCGACGCCGCCCCCGCTGCTGCCGCCACCGAGGCTACGGCCGCCAGCGACCTCAACGGCAAGCGCGTGCTCGTGCTCTGCCAGGGCGGCGGCACCTCGGGCCTGCTCGCCAACGCGCTGGCCAAGGCCGCCAAAGAGCGCGGCATCGATCTTGAGACCGCTGCCGATGCCTATGGCAACCACGTCGACATGCTCCCCGACTTTGACCTGGTCGTCCTGGCTCCGCAGGCTGCCAGCTACCTGGCCGACCTGCAGAAGGACTGCGAGCGTGTGGGCAACAAGTGCGTCGCCTGCCGTGGTAAGCAGTACATCGAGCTCTCCCAGAACGGCGACAAGTCTCTCGCCTTTGTGAGCGAGCAGCTGTCGAAGTAAGTAACGCTTAGGGCCAGCCGACTATCCAAGACCGGCTGGCCCTTCGATTTAGACGATTGGATCATCATGTCCGTTAACCCTGCTAGCGTCACCAACCCGCCTGCGCAGTTTCCCGAGGACTTTGTCTTTGGCGGCGCCACTGCTGCCTACCAGGTAGAGGGCGAGACCCGCACTCACGGTAAGGGCAAGGTTGCCTGGGACGACTTTCTGGAGGCCCAGGGGCGCTTCTCCCCCGATCCCGCTTCGGACTTCTACAACCAGTACCCTGTCGACTTGGAGCTGTGCGAGGAGTTCGGTATCAACGGCATTCGCCTCTCCATTGCCTGGAGCCGCATCTTCCCCAACGGCACCGGCGAAATCAACCCCGAGGGCGTCCAGTTCTACCACGATCTCTTCGCCGAGTGCCATAAGCACCATGTTGAGCCGTTCGTCACGCTGCATCACTTTGACACGCCGCTTCCCCTCTTTGAGAAGGGCGACTTCCTCAACCGCGAGACCATCGACGCCTTTGTGGACTTTGCCACCTTCTGCTTTAAGGAGTACGCCGACCAGGTGACCTACTGGTTCACCTTTAACGAGATCTGGGCCGACGCCTCCAACACCTACATCGAGGGCACCTTCCCCGGCGGCGTCAAAGCTCATCTGGCCGAGGCCTTCCAGTGCGAGCACAACATGATGCTCGCCCACGCCAAGGCCGTGCTGGCCTTCCACAACGGCGGTTTTAAGGGCAAGATCGGCGTCATTCAATCGCTGGAGTTTAAGTACCCACTCAACGAGAACGACCCCGCCGACATCAAGGCCGCCAATAACGAGCACGTGCTGCAGAACCAGTTCTTGCTCGACGCCACCTTCCGCGGGGACTATGCTCCCGACACCCTCGAGTGCGCCAACCGCCTGGCTGCCGTCTCGGGCGGCGCCATCGAGATCCTGGACGAGGACCTCGAGATTATGCGCGAGGCAGCGCTCCACAACGACTACCTGGGCGTTAACAACTATCAGTGCCGTTTTTTGAAGGCTTACGATGGCGAGAACGACCTGCACCACAACGGTACGGGCGAGAAGGGCACCGGCCGCTGGCGCGTTAAGGGTATTGGCGAGCATGTGAACAAGCCCGGCATCCCCACCACCGACTGGGACTGGATCATCTATCCCGAGGGTCTGTTCGATCTGCTCGTCTACATTAAGCAGCGCTACCCCAACTACAAGCAGATCTTCATCACCGAGAACGGCATGGGCTACAAGGACCCCTACAAGGACGGTTTTGTGGATGACCAGCCGCGCATCGACTACATCGAGCAGCACCTGCGCTGGTTGCTCAAGGCCATGGAGGTGGGCGTCAACGTGGGCGGCTACTTCCTGTGGAGCCTGCAGGATCAGTTCTCTTGGACCAACGGCTACAACAAGCGCTATGGCTTCTTCTACGTAGACTTTGAAACCCAGAAGCGCACGCCCAAGGCAAGCGCCTACTGGTACAAGCACGTGGCGCAGACCCGTCGTCTGGACTAGCGGCTTGCGGCGAGCGGCATTGCCCCACTCACATAACTTGTCCCCATTTCTCAGCCGGGGGCGGCACGTCACACGGCGCGCCGCCCCCGGTCTTTTTTGTTTTTGAGCGGGTCGAGGTCCGTTTGTCTCAATCTGTAACATCTAGCCGAGTTTTTCGGTCCCACCTGTTACAGATTGAGACAAACGTGGAGGCCGGGCCGAAATATCTAAATCTGTAACACTTAACCCGGTTTTGGACGTCTAGTTGTTACAGATTTAGATAAACGTGCGAGCCAATCCCTTCAATCTAAATCTGTAACAACTAGCTTGTGTTTTCGCCCCTAGCTGTTACAGATCGAGACAAATAAAATAGACCGGGCTGACAATCTCAGCCGCATGCCCCCTTTTTGGCCGCATTCCACCGATCAGATAAAGATCGTCATATACAGAGGTAGATATATCCTATGCCCTTCAGCCCTGAGCTGTTTTGGGTGAAGAACTATCTCTTCTCCGACTCGTCGTTCGAATCGTCTGCCGAAATCGTCAAGCGAGATTGTTGAATACGATTTGGAAGATTTAACTTCAACAGGAGTGACCCGCGGTTTTCCAGCCGCGTCTTCAAAGCCGCGCGAAACAAGAAAATCAATTTCACGCGTTCTGGGCCGACTCCCCTCTGTTTTGGAAGGCTCCTGCCAGCTGTAATAAAAAAGCGAATGCCCCAGACTCTTAAGCTGCTGCGCCACGATGTTCTCGATTAGCATTCCTTTATTAATTGAAATTCTTCCAAATTGAATGTCTCTATGAACATCCATAAGGTCCGGACCATCATCAAACGCCAAGCTCACGAGCAATCCCGTGTCCGCCATATAGCATTTAAGCGAAGATGCGTCCTCGTGCAGGCGGTAACCCACGCTCGGATCACTGCATAAATAGCAACGGTTAATCAGTCGCGCATCCTCAAGCCAGATTAACGCCGACTCATATGTCTCAAAACGGGACCCCTTCTCCAAGCTGTCAAATTTGAACCGTTTATTTGCCGCAGATAATTGACCCGGAATATCGTCATAAACCGCCAGCGCACGTCTAGCGTCCGAACCTCCAAACTTGGCAATGTCCTCCCTGTACAGTGCGATAATCTGCCGTTTAACCCTGTCGCATCCTCTAAAATCATTCTCTGCCACAAAGGAGTCGACCGACTGAGGCATACCACCGACAAGCATATACTCATCAAATAACCTCATGCACGTCGCATGAACGCCGTCCGGAAGCGCGGTCCGAGATTCGCGCGCTTTACGGATCTCTTCTGCATAAAGATCTTTTCCGGTCGCCCAAAGATACTCCTCAAAATCGAGGGGCTCGAGAGGGATTCTTTCTTCCTCTGACGGTATGACAATGCTATCGACATTCTTTTTGATGGAGACAAGAGAGCCAGTCTCGATGTAATCAAATCTGCCGTCTTCTACAAGATGCTTTATGTATTCGCGCGCGATGGGAAACCGCTGCACTTCATCAAAAATGACCAGCGACTCTCTCGGTTCGAGGGCCTTACCATACTGCAGCTGAAGCATGCGTAAAAAAAGATCGACATCTTCACGATGGTTCAGAAATATATCGAGCGTGGCTTTACTAGCAGCCGAAAAGTCAATGTACAGATAATCCTTGTATTCATTTTGCGCGAAGCACTTGACGAGCGTCGTTTTGCCAACGCGTCTTGCACCCTCAATAAGCACCGCAGTGCGCCCTTGCGAGCGTTCTTTCCACTCCTGCAGACGATCATATGCCTTCCGTTTAAACATAATCTCACCTCAGCATAATTTACGTGCTAGTTTACAAAAATACCGACCTTCAGATATATCTAATAATACAAAAATACCGAGCTTTAAATGAGCTTATAGCTACAAAAATACCGACCATTGCAATGGCCGAAACACACAATATCTCCCGCGGCATCAGCTAGCAGATGACCTGCGTGTGTTCCTCGATGGCAGCGCGGTCCTCGGCGGTAATACCCGGCTCGCACACCACAGCGTCCAAATTGTCCAGGCGGCAGAAGGTATAGAAGTCGCGCTTGCCGATCTTGCTGGAGTCGGCGATCAGATAGCGCGAGTCTGCCTTGCTAAAAGCGAGCTGCTGGATACGGCCCTCGTCCATGTTGGACGTAGACACGTCACCGTCCAAGATGCCGTTGGCGCCGATAAACGCCGCATCGATGCCCAGCGCGCGCAGGGTATCCTCGGCCGTTGGTCCCACAAAAGCGGCGGTGCGGCGACGGTACATACCGCCCACGAGGCACAGCTCGCAGTCTTCGCGCGCCTCGAGCAGGTTAAACCCCGAAAGCGAATTGGTCACAATGCGCAAGCGAAACGCCGGCAGCATCGAGGCCATCTGCTCAACCGTGGTACCCGGGCCCAAAAAGATGGTCGAGCCTTCCTCGATAAGCTCCACAGCACGGCGCGCAATCTGCAGCTTTTCCTCGGCATGCTTAGTGCGCTTTTCGCTGTGCGAATACTCATGGCGCAACATAGCGTGGGGACGGCCCTGTGCACTGCGGGCTCCGCCGTGCACGCGCTCGATCTCGCCTAGGCTCGCAAGTTCTTCGAGGTCGCGGCGAATCGTCATGTCCGAAACGCCCAGCGCATCCGAAATCTCTTTGACCGAGACCGTGCCCTGCTCTTCGAGCAGCTGACGAACCTTATCCTGTCGCTCTGCCTTAATCACGATGAATCCTCGCCGTTCTCTGCGCGCATATCATTCAAACAGTAACGAACAAATTGTATCAGACTCGTACGCGTCAAAAATGAACGCCCACGCAGCCCTAATCATCACTTTTTTGAGAAAAATACCCCCTGCTTTAGTGGGGTGTAGTGATAATCTTGCCTGTTCGCGCTACAGTTTGTCCGAAATACCTCGATGTTAGGAACCAAATGATCACTTCCGAGCTTTTCGGCACCGCGCCGTGCGGTACCCCCGTTCATCGCTACACCCTCAACGGGCCCGAGATCTGCGTTCGCATTATGGACTATGGCGCCACCGTGCTGGGCATCGACGTGCCCGACATTCCCGGCAACGTACGTGATGTGGTTCTTGGCTTCGATAAGCTCGAGGATTACTTTGACAACCCCGCCTGCTTTGGCGCAACCATCGGCCCCGTGGCAAACCGCACCGCGGGTGCCACGATCACCATCGACGGCACGGACTGGCATATACCCGCCAACGAGGGCGCCAACAACCTGCACAGCGATCTTGAGCACGGCCTGCATAAACGCGTGTGGGATGTTGAGCTCGACGAGGTCCACAATGCCGTGCGCATGACCACCTCACTTGAGAACGGCGAGCTGGGCCTACCCGGCAACCGCACGTTTACGGCTGTGTTTACCGTGACGCGCACCGGCGCCTTCCGCATCGAGTACGGCTGCGAGAGCGACCGCGCCACCTATGTGTCGATGACCAACCACACCTACTTCAATCTTGCCGGCCACAACGCCGGCATGGACTGCGAGCACTTCTTTGTTGCCAACGCCGCCCACTACCTGCCCATCAACGAGCAGAATATCCCCACCGGCGAGATCGCTCCGGTCGAGGGCACGCCGTTTGACTTCCGCGAGTTGCGTCCCGTCGCGCCCGGCATGGAGGCCGACGACCCGCAGATCAAGCAGGCCCGCGGCTACGATCACTGCCTGTGCATCGATGGCTATCAGTACGGCCGTAACCTGCGCCGCGCGATGCACGTTGAGGAGATGTGGACCGGTCGCGAGCTGGACTACTACACCACCGCACCGGGCGTGCAGCTCTACACCGGCAACTGGCTGGGCGACGAGCACGCCAAGGACGATGCCAACTATGGCTGGGGCGCTGGCTTTGCCCTCGAGGCCGAGATGTACCCCGACACGCCGCACCAGCCGCTGTTCCCGCAGGGCATTGTGGGCCCGGGTCACCCCTACAGCAATGTGATCGAATACCACTTTATGAGGCATTAAGACCACAACGCGGCATATCGCACACCAGCGCCCGCCGGCACCACCGCCGACGGGCGTTTTTCTACCTAGTCATTGGGGGCGTTCCTAAACGACTAGTCGTTGGGGACACTCTTTGCCGAATGTGGCCGCCGCATCATCGATGATGCCGTGTCCTCGCGCGCAATGGTGGCGTCCGTCCCGCTTCGACCGTCGCGTTACGGCGCGAGAACATCCAGCGGAACAACTTGGACGCCACGCTCGGTAACATAGGCTTGCGAACCAAACCCGATGATCACGACTTTCGAAACCGGCGGGTTGTTTCCGGCGGCAACCATGCGCTTCTCGACAGCAACAAGGCTGTCAGACGCCTCTTCGATTTGAGCAGAGCTGAGTTTAACTTCGACCGGAATCCACGTTCCGCCGGGAGCCGCAATGACCGCATCGACTTCTAGATCGCGAGAATCATGATAGTGATAGAGGCCCATTCCGTTTGCTCGCGCATAAACCCACAAATCATGAAGCGCCAGCGATTCAAAAAGCAGTCCGAGCGTCTTGAAATCTAGCAGTAGTGTCTCCGGGGTCGCCCCGAGTGCGGCGGCCGCCAGCGACGGGTCGGCGAGGTGATGCTTCTTTGAGTCTCTTAAATGCACCGGAGATCTCATTGCAGGGTTCCACGCGGGAATATCGCGAACGAAACTAACCCGAGCAAGAAGAGATATATATGATGCCGCCGTCTGTCTCGACACCTCTCCGCCAAGATCGGCTACGAGCGTCTTGAGTGTCGCCAAAGTGGATTCATTTCGCGCAAGCGATTCGATGACGGCTTTGACCTTCTCAGGGTCGCGGCGAGAGCCATCAACACGAGATAAGTCTTCTTCGGCGACTATGCCGATGTAGCGTTTTGCCATCGCGGACGCAGCCCGCGTATCGCGTCCAGCCGCTGCAGGCCATCCGCCACGAACAACGCACTCGGCAATCGAGGCAGAGTCCAACGACCCGAAAGCTCCATTGAACTTTTCGCCAGAAATAATGCCCGATAGCTTAACCGCACCGCTGGATTTCCCGAGTTCGAAAAGCGTCATGGTGTCCATGCGCAGTTTGGCGAATCTTCCAGCGCCACTGTGCATCGGACGTTCGTCGTCTCGCGGTGTTGCCGATCCCGTAAATATGAACTGACCAGGCTCGCCGCCGCGGTTGTCGCACTCAAACCGTGCCGCGTCCCAAAGTTTCGGAACCTCCTGCCACTCGTCAATCAGCCGCGGCACCTCGCCGGAAACGGCAAGAGCCGGATCCGTCTCGGCGCGTAAGCGATTCTCGAAGTTGCGGGACGGGTCCATGAGAAGGAGCCTAGACGCCGCACGGGTCTCGGCCGTGGTCGTCTTTCCACACCATTTCGGTCCTTCGATAAGAACGGCACCGAATATGCCCAGCAGCTGGTCGAGCTCATTTTCGACAATTCTGGTGTAGTACTTTTTTGGCATATTTATCACCATGCTACCAACGCGTTTAACCAAATTTACAGTTTACATTTAACCAAATTTCGGTTATCTGATTAACCATATTTACGCAATTCAATTAACGAAACAGATTTAGGAGCCGTTTTTGCGAACGGCTTAAGCTGTGGTGCAGTCATTGACGTTCTAAAAGACTAGTCGAAAGGGGCACTCTTTTCATAGCTCCGACACATGCGCCAACATGCCTGAAATCGGCGCGCTACAGATTGCGCCCATCTACTACTTTTACTCCCGCACCCCTGACCATACGCCCCTATTTTCAAAAATCGCACGTTCGCTACCTGCGGTTTTAATATTGAGATTTTCATCGTTGTTCGAGGTAAGCGACCAAAAGTAGTAGATGGCCCCAATTCCTGGCCGAGGGCATCTCGCCGCTCCTCCACGGGAAAATACGATCCGTTTTCCTCCGTCCCCAGGGAATCACGCGAGCAGGTTCTCGATAGGATCTGGGTCGGAGCTGGGGAGATAACGGATTTCCAGCTCTATGCCGAGCGCTTGGAGTTCTTTGAGGGCGGCGACGTCTGCATCGTCAATGGCAACCGCGGGCGTCACAGGACGCTTGCCCTCCCCTGCCTGCATATGGCCAATGCTGATCTTGGTTATTGGCACACCGCCCTTAACCAGCGCGAGTGCATCCGTGGGCGACGCCACCATGATGAGAATCCATTGGCGCGGCGTTGCGGTATAAATGATGTCGATAGTCCTTTGCACCGAGAAAAACCGCGTCCAAACGCCTTCTGGCGCCGCCACCCTCATGGGTGCCCATTGGCACGAATCCGCCGCGATCTCATCGTTGACGATTAAGACAAGATTGGAACCCACGGCTTCGTTCCACAGCTCAACGTCTTGCCCGTAAATGAAACGGTCATCGATACGCGTGAGAAGGATCTTGGGTTGAGCCATGGCTGCCCCATTCTGTTTGAGACCCATACGAGCGGGACGTCGGCCACCAACTCAACAGCAGGTCAAGTAACAAATGGGCACTGCAGACATCACGCCTCTAATATTAGTGCATTTAAAGTGAGAAAAGCCGTCAGAACACTTGCGCGGATGTGCGATGTCCCGTATCATAGACAGCCGTTGACGCCTCAGTTGCGTCACCACATGGCCGCCAGCGTAGCTCAGTTGGTAGAGCACCGCTCTCGTAAAGCGGGGGTCACCGGTTCGAGCCCGGTCGCTGGCTCCATTACACAAGATAGCCGCCTTCGAGCGGCTTTTTTGTTGCCGATTTTGAGTGCGTGCGCGCCAATCCAAGCATCGCCACGTCAACAGCGGCCCACTCGGTGGACTTCGGGTTTAATGCTTAGGGGCGGGGATTTACCAAAGTGAAATTTTAATGAAAAGAAACCCAGCTGCAACAATTGCCATGGTGAGGGCTCGAATTGGCCATATAGATCTAAAATAGTCACAATATACAAATGTCGAGAGGCATTGGGGATATAGATGAAAAGAACTAAGGGTTTTCTTTTGTTGGTATTGATGCTGCTCGGACTGTTCTGCCTGAGTGGCCCTTCTTGGGCCGAGGCTGTCTGTCCTGAAGGTGAGCCTCAGCAGTCTTATACGGGCAGCCTGCTGATAACTGCTAAGGAGGGCGATGCCGACTCTCAGTCTGGGGTAAATCCCCTTGCCACTTTTGAGGGGGACGGCGGAACGGTCAAGCTTGACCATATTGGTAGCGGGATTTTGAGGTGGCAAGTTCTTCCGGACAAAATTGCGAACGATCCCTTCTCTTTTGCTGGAACGATATATCTATACAAGGTTGTGAGCGGAAAACAAAAATACGTCGATTGCTATCCGACAAACGGGTCTGGAATTGCATTCACCGGCATTTCGGGGCAGATTGATACACATGTACGAAAGGGAACCTATGTGGTGCGTTGGGTTGGAGCTGCTGCAGGCCCGATATGGATTGCGGTCTTGCGCCCCGATGTCCAAATAGGTTTCTCTCTCTAGACGGGAAGTTGCTCATGGACGCCATATATGACGGGGATGACTGGGTCGATCACTATACTTGGCGCCTGGTCGGCTCGAACGACAATGGGGATGTGGTGTTTGATGGACTATGTCCAAAGCATCTCCATCCTTTTGTCTCGTCGTTAATTGAGAGTTCCGCTCGTGTTGCCCCCTACAGCTCGGCATCGCTTCATGATACGGACGTTTTGAAGACCATAAGGGAATCAATTGACGAGGGCACGATGAGCGGCCCGCTGTTTTCTCGGCTTGTGGGGCTAGATGAGATTGGCTCGAAACGACTGCTTGCGGGCGAAAAAGTGGAACTCACTTATCGGTCGATGATTTCAATCCTGCGGCTAGCCGATGTTCTTCGCAAATAAATGAGGCTTCCCTATTCAAAAACCGAAACCCCGCCAAACGTGATTCCCCCAGGGAAACACGCTTGGCGGGGTCCTAGCGTGATTTCCCTGGGGAAATCACGCCATCAGACGCGCAACTCAGCCGAGCAGCGCGCTACTCCTCCCAGTAAGCATTTGCAAGCAGCTTAAAGCAGATCTTCTTGACCGGCTGTGCGCCATCGCCCGGGAACTCGAGCGTGGGCATGTGAGGCTCACCGGCAACAAACAGCGCAAACTTGTCGTCAGCAAGATCGCCGGCGATCGAAGCGTCGGAATCGACCAGGTCGTAGTCGTCCTTCTCGTCAAACTCCTGGACCAGCGTCAGGCTGCCCGTAGCGACCTTAAAGGCCTCACGACCCTCGACGTCGATCTGCAGGTCGTGATAGCGCTGATGCGTCTCGTAGTGAGCCTCGGCCTCGGGACGCGTCGTGGGAGCCATAACGTTTGCAAAGACCTTGTCGCCCAGAATCGGATGGCTGCCGACCTCGAGCTTCGCCGGATCGTTCTCCTCAAGCCAATCGATCAGCACATCGAGGCCCTTGAGCATTCCGCGGTATTCCTCGATATCGCCCAGTGCACCGTAAATCATCTAAATCCCCTCTCGGATCGTTTCTTTGGCGGCTACTCGGCAAACGCGTTACCGACGCTGTTGCCACCCACATACGTCTCGACCAGGCTAAGGTCGGGATTGAACACGACAAAGTCGGCGTCGCGCCCCGGCATAATGCTACCGCACTTGGCATCATCTCTAACCACAAGCAAGCAACCGATGCCGGGGCCGACGCCCAAGCTCCTACAGCTCGGTCACGACAACGCCGTTGTAGACCTCGTCCCAACGGTCCATGACCAGATGACCGGTCATGGGATCCATGGCATTGAGCTTGCCGCAGGTGTTGGCGGTACGCAGCACCGTCTCGTCGTCGGCGCCGGCAGCAATCGCATGTGCGAAGCCGGCAATGGTCGAATCGCCAGAGCCCGTGGCGTTAACGGCAGGGATATCGGGCGTCTTCGCGCGGAACGCACGGCCATTGTGGAAGCCCACGGAACCGGCAGCGCCCATGGAAACGACGACCCAGGGGATATCGGAGAAGCGGGCGTCAGAGGCGAGCGCGGCGCGGAGCTCGTCCACATCGTCGGTGGTAAAGCTCGTGCCCAGAAGGCCGTTGATCTCGGTCAGGTTAGGCTTGACCAGCTCGGGCTTGACCTCGGACTTAAGGGCTGCCTCGAGCGAAGCACCCGAGGTATCGAGCAGCACCTTGGCACCGGCGTTCTCGGCAATGCCCGTGATCTTGGCGTAGTAGTCCGCCTCGACACCGCGGGGCAGCGAACCCGAGATGGTAACGACAGCGGCCTTGCTCGCAAGCTCGGTAAACTTGGCGGTAAAGGCATCGAGCTCCTCGGGGGCAATTGTCGGGCCGCTCTCGAGCAGCTCGGTCTGGTTGCCGGCGTGGAGGATGTTGAGGCAAATGCGAGTCTCGCCCTTGATGGGTACAAAATCATTCTTAATGCCGTTGGCATCCATGAGCTCGGCCATATAGGCGCCCATGTGGCCGCCGAGCAGACCAGTCGCCACAACGTCGTCGCCCAGCTGACCCAGTACACGGGCCACGTTGAGGCCCTTACCGCCGGCGGTCTTTTCGGGCGTCACACGGTTGACGTCGTCGATAATGAGCTCATCGAGCTGATAGCGCGTATCGACAGACGGGTTCATCGTAACGGTGAGGATCATTTTTAGCTCCTTATCTCGCAGGCTCCTTATGCCTCGCGATACGAGTCGACAAAACGGAATTACAGGATCTCAATCGCGAACGAGCGAACGACGGTCTCCTTGGGCTTGGCGATAAGGCAGCCGCGCTTGTGCTCAAGCACGTCATCCTCATCGGAACAGGTCGAGAGGCCGCCCCAGGGTTCAACTGCCACAAAATCACCCTCGGGCTTGCTCCACACAATGAGGTACGGGAAGCCCTCAAAGCTCAGGCGAACGCCCTTGTCCTCGCCTTTTTTGGAAAGCGTGACCTGACGGCTCTCGAGCACGTCAAAGATGGTCTCCGCAAAATCGAAGAGCTCATGCGACAAAGGCAGCGTCTTTCCCACCATGGGGTTCTTGGAGCGCCTGTCCACATCAATCAAGCCAGTCGATGGAACGGCGGTGCAGAGCTCCGCAGCCTCGTCCTTCTCAAAGCGCAGCTCGTAGTCCGTATAGACCTCGCCCTCATCGAGCGGGCACCTAAAGCCGGGGTGTCCACCGATAAAGAACGGCATGTCCTCGGTGCCCTCGTTGGTCACCTCATAGGAAACGCGCACGGCAGCGTCCTCGAGCGTATAGCGGGCGACGAGCTTAAACGGATAGGGATAATCGCTCAGCAGTGCCGCGTTATCCTCCGAAGCCAGGCACATCGCCAGCTCGTTCTCGCCTTGGCTCAGCAGCTTCCACTCCTGCTTGCGCGCAAACCCGTGGCGGGCGAGCTTCACATGATGCCCGGCGAACGTCATGGCGCTGCCATCGCGCAGGCCTCCGCAAATCGGGAAGCAAATCGGTGCCTGGCCGGACCACACGGCGGGATCGCCCTGCCACAAATACTCGCGACCGTCGGCCTCAATCGAGGTAAACGAGCCGCCGGCTGTAGACACCTTAATAGAAATCGAATCGTTGGAGAGAGCGTATTCCATTGCCCATCCTTTCGAACAACTGCTTTTTGCTCGCAAGAACCCGTCTCGGCCCTGACCAAAGGACAAACCCGCACGTTCATCGATGCGTCCGGTATCCCAGCCATGCAACGGGGTACCATACAGACATTGATGCAATTACAGCTGAAAGGCCTTCTTATGCGAACCATCATCCTTTATGCCTCACGCCACCACGGCAATACGAAAAAGCTCGTGGACGCCATCGTCGAGGCGCACCCCGAAATCGATACCCTCGACGTGAAGTCACTCGGTAAAAACGAGTACCCCGACCTGCACGAATACCATCTGATCGGCGTCGCCACGGGCATTTATTACTCCGAGATCGACAAAGATATGGCGCGCGTGCTCACGAACGTGCTGCAGCCGCAGGATAAGGTGTTTGGCCTTATGACCTACGGTGGCAAAAACAAGTGGTACGGCAAGGATATCGATGGCATCTGCCGCATGAGGCAGGCCATCTTTATGGGTGTCTACGGCTGCCCCGGTTTTGATACGTGGGGGCCGTTCAAGCTCACCGGCGGTGTCCAAAAGGGACACCCGACCGCTGAGGAAATTAAGGGCGCCGTTGACTTCTTCGACAAGATCGAAGACGAGTATGGCGACATCATCGTCGAGGAGTACGCCAAGCGCGAGAAGCGCCTAGCCTACGAGAAGGAGCATCCTGCAGGAGGACTGGTGGCCGGCGTTAAGCGCACGGCAAAGAAGATCGCTAACAAGCTGTAACTGTGAAGGTGCTTTTGAGCGTTTAACCCATGCGGCGGGTCCGAGCAGATTCGGGCCCGCCGTCTTTTTCTATCGTTACTCGGTAAAGGCGTTGCCGACGCTCTGGCCGCCAACATACGTCTCGATGAGGGTGAGCTCATGGTCGAACACGACAAAGTCGGCGTCGCGACCCGGCATGATGCTGCCGCACTTATCCTCGATGTGCGCGGAGCGTGCCGGCACCTCAGTTGCCATGCGAATGGCGATATCGGCGCTGGCGATGCCCCAGTCGACGATGTTCTTGACGCCCTGGGCAAGCGTGAGCACCGAGCCGGCAATGCTCTTGCCGTCGGCGAGCCAGCACAGGTTGTCCTTCATGATGACGTCCATGCCGCCACTGGTGTAGCTGCCCTCGGGCATGCCGCCGCAACCCAGGCAGTCGGTGATGAGCACCGTGTGCTGCCAGCCCTTTGCCTGCAGCAGCGCCTTGATGGCGGCAGGGTTTACGTGCTTGCCGTCACAGATGATCTCGGCGTAGGTCTCGAGCGTGGACATGGCAGCACCCACGACACCGGGCTCACGGTGATGCAGCCCGCGCTGGCCGTTATAGGTATGCGTAAAGCAGCTGGCACCGGCGTTGATGGCGGCGATGCACTCATCGTAGGTGGCGTCGGAGTGACCGATACTGGTCACCACACCCTTGGCGTTCAGAGCAGCCGCATAAGCAGCGGCACCGTCGCGCTCGGCGGCCATGGCGCTCTTAACGATGCGACCGCCCGCAGCCTCCTGCCACTGGTCGAAAACCTCCTCGGAGGTGTCAATCAGGTAAGCGGGGTTCTGCGCGCCCACGTGCTTCATGGTAAAGAAGGGGCCCTCCAGGTAGATGCCCTGAATGCGGGCACCGCAGAAGTCGGGGCCGCGGCCCTCGTCCGCCTTGGCGATAGCAGCGCAGGCGTCCTTGATCTGTTCGACGCCATCGGTGAACGTCGTGGGCAGCCAGCTGGTGGTACCGCGACGGGCGAGCTCGGTTGAGCTGATATCGATGCCCTCGGGATCGTTATCGGTAGTTGAGTGGTTGTAGAAGCCATGGATGTGAGTATCGACCATACCCGGTGCGATCCACGATCCCGTGTAGTCCTTAATCTCGCAAGAGGGCTCGTCGGCCTGCCAGGCACCAAAAACGCCATCCTCGACCATAAGATAGCCGCCCAGTTGCGGGCCTGCCGGCAAGAAGAACTTGTCAGCCTTAATTGCGTACGTGCTCATATGCACTCCTTGCTTCTAAAGCAGTTGACTGTGGTAATGCTTATACCCGGTCCATGTAAAAACAAAAAGCGCCCGCCCGCCGTTATGAGCGGACGGGCGCCCTTACAGGGGGACGCGATTAAGCGGTGAAGGGGTGAATCGTCACGCCCTTAACCACGCGGTTGACCGTGCCGGTGGGGCTCGGCGTATCGGGCGTGTTGCCCACGCGCACGGAGTTGAGCAGGCTGATAGCCTGGGCAAACATCACGAACGGCAGGGCAAGGTAGCCCTCGGGAAGCGCCTCGTAGCCCTTAAAGGTGAAGGACTCGCCCTCGTAGACGGTAGCGCCATCCTGCTGAACGGCAACGGTGTGCTGAGCGATCTTGTCGCCACCGATCTCGTTGAGGATGTCGATGTCGTACTGACGGGTGTAGGCGTCGTTGTTGACGAACACAAAGACGAGCGTCTTATCGTCGACGAAGGACTTGGGTCCGTGACGATAGCCCATGGAGGTGTCGTAAGAAGTGGCAACCAGACCGTGAGCGAGCTCGAGGATCTTGAGCTGGCTCTCCTGGGCAAGGCCACCGAAGGAGCCAGAACCCAAGTAGGTCACGCGGTTGAAGTCGCCAGCGAGGTAATCGGCAACCTCGGACTCGCGAGCGATAACCTCCTCGCCCATCTTGGCGATGGTCTCGACCCACTCGGCCTTCTGCTCGTCAGAGGCAGTGTCGAAAATAAGGGTGGAGAGCAGGGTCATGCAGGTGTAGGAACCGGTCATGGCGAAGCCCTTGTCGTTGGCGCGCGGGATGAGCAGCGTCAGCGCATTGGGATCATCGGCGGACTCGACGGCGAGCTTGCCCTCGGGAGCGCAGGTGATGTTGAGGAACTTGACGTTGTGGACGAGCTCCTTGGCAACGGCAACGGCGGCAAGGCTCTCGGGGCTGTTGCCAGAGCGGGCAAAGGAAACCACGAGCGTGGGATCCTCGGCGCGCAGGAAGTCGCGCGGGGCGCTCACGATGTCGGTCGTGGCGATGGGCTTAAAGTCGTAGAGATCAGTGTTGCCAGCGTGACGCAGGTACGGGGCGCAGGTATCGCCAACGTAGTCAGATGTACCGGCACCGGTGAAGACAACGGACAGACGACCCTCGCCCATAGCGCGGGCCTCGGCCAGAAAGGCCTCGATGGCCTCCTTGTTCTCGCGATAGATGTTGAGCGTATCACGCCAAAGCTCGGGCTGCTGGGCAATCTCGGCCGTGGTGATCTGGGCGCCGAGCTCGGTGAGCTCCTCGACACTCTTCTCGAACATTTTTAATACCTCTCTCTAGAAGTAATCCTCTGACGTGCAATTATACACTTCGGTTGGTTATCTGGTAGTAACCAGTTAAATGCAAAGAATCACCATATGGAAACGATGCGAGCACTAGTTGCTGCGCTGGTGGTAAACCTTGTATTTAAACTGATCGGCACGAGCAACCGAGAGTGTGTACTCCACTACCTCGTTTGACTCGTTATACGTAGTCCTGACCAAATCGAGCACAGGCGAGCCCTCGACAATTCCCAAAAGGTGGGCGTCGGTGGGACGGGCTATGCTCGCATAGAACTCCTCTTCGGCCACGCGAATCTTTTGCTGAAAGTCCTGCTCAATCACATCGTAAAGCGGCTTACGCTCCAGCAGCGGTCGCTTTAGGGACAGAAATTGACGAACCGGTAGATAGCTGCGTTCGACCATCATGGGCATGTTGTCGGCAGAACGAAGGCGCTTGAGCTTAAAAATGCGATCACCGATGCGCAATCCCATATGCTCGGCCAGATTCTTATCGGCCTCCATCTCGCAAAACTCGAGAATCGTGGTCTCGGGTTCTCGACCCATCGCGCGCATCTGCTCGGTAAAGCTGTAGGACTGCATAAGATTGGTTGCTTTTGCCGAACGGTCGGTCACAAAGGTACCGCGACCGTGCTGCCGAACCACCAGTCCTAAACGCTCCAGTTCCTGCAGAGCCAGGCGTACCGTAGTGCGCGAGAGACCATAGCGCTCCGAAAGTTCGCGCTCGGAAGGAATCATGTCACCGGCGCGATATTCATGGTCAATCTTTTCGGTCAGAATATCGACCAACTGATCGTACAGCGGCTGCTTACGCGCTCCGATCGCCATCCTATCCTCCCTTTTGCTCGAATTCGGCTAACTACCTAGGGTGTTAAGAATTATCTGTCTGCAACACCCGACTCATCAAGAAAACAAAAGCCGCGCGCTCTTTCGAGCACGCGGCTTTTAACATACACATGGCTTAAGGGGTCGGGGTGTGAGCCGCGTAGGGACACACCCCTCAAGCTAGAGCCTTACCAGATGCTCGGCCAGAGACCAAGCGGGCCAGCGCCCAGGATGCCAAGGACGAAGAGCAGGAGAATGCCCTTGGTCGGGGTCCAGCTGTGCTTAGCGAACATGTAGTAAAGCAGCAGCGTAAGCATAAGCGGGACGAGCTTCGGGACGATGGTGTTGAGGGTGTCGGCAACAGAGAAGTTGACCGGATCCTCGGTAACGGTGCCGTAGGTCACGGACTCCATGCCGTTACCCAGATCGGTGACGCCGCACTCGACAGCGTTGCCGTCGGCATCGGAAGCGGTAAGGGCGTTGCCGTCCTTATCGGTCATGGCGATGGTACCGGCCTCAGCGGTCTCGGTATCGATGCCCTCCATACCGGTGAAGTTCTCGGCCTCCTTCTCGGAGACGATCACGGTAGTAGCGGAGAGACCACGGGTGGTGCCGTTGGGGATCTGGAGGTTGATCTGGGTGCCACCCATGGTGACGACCAGGCAACCGACGACGAAGACGCCCATGATGGAAGCGGCACGCGTGAAGGCCTGCATGTTGGCGGTCAGAGCGTCAATAGCGCTGGTGCCAAGCTTGTAGGACCAGTTCATGAGCCAGAAGCGCAGAGCGAACTGGACGACGTTGAAGATCACCAGGAAGATGATCGGTGCAGCGGCGTTGCCGTTGATGGCCATGTTAGAGGTGATGCCGGCCGTGATAGGCACGAGCGTCAGCCAGAACAGGGCGTCACCGATACCACCGAGCGGGCCCATTGCGGCGACGCGGACGGCGCGGATCGTGGGGATGTCAACCTTGTTCTGCTCGAGCGAAAGCACGATGCCCATAACAAAGGTGACAAGGAACGGGTGGGTGTTGAAGAACTCCAGGTTGTGGCTCATGGAAGCCGCGAGGTCGTTCTTGTTGGTGTGGATCTTCTCCAGACCGGGGATGATGGAGTAGAGCCAGCCAGCGGCCTGCATACGCTCGTAGTTGAACGAGGCCTGCAGGAAGCAGGAGCGCCAAGCCATCTTGTTGAGGGTCTTCTGGTCGAGCTGCGGAGCAGGAGTGAGATCCTCGTAGTGCTCCGGGATTACATACTCATTAGATGCCATCTTCGAAGTCACCTCCGTCAGAAACAGCTGCACCCTTCAGCTCGGTCTGCTGCTGGAAGTCCCAGAAAGCGATGCCGAAGCCGATGAGAGCGAGGATGAGCAGAGCAGGGGTTGCCAGAGAATCGTTGGCAACGGTGATGAGCGCGAGGCCAAAGCCCATGAGGAAGAAGCCCCACATATCGCGGTTCATCATAACCTTGAGCAGGACGGCGAAGCCGACGAAGCGCATCATGCCGCCTGCAGCGGACAGACCGGTCTGCAGCCAAGTCGGGATGGCGGAAGCGATGGTCTGACCAATGGTAGCGCCAGCGATGAAGAACAGGGTGACGACGACAGCGAAGATCAGGCCGAGCAGAGCCATGGCGAAGTAGTTCAGGCGCTCGATGCCCTTGGTGTCCGCGTTATGAGCCATGTTATCGGCCGTGGACATAAGCGGGGACATAAGCGTGAAGACCAGGGTAACGCCGAGCTGACCAAGCAGAGCGAACGGAATGGCAAGGCCGACTGCCGCGTTGGGCTCGAGACCCGTAGCGATAGCGAGAATGGCTGCCATGATGCCGCCAATGACGGCGTTAGGCGGCTGAGCGCCTCCGATCGGCATGTTGCCGATCGTCATGAGCTGATAAGTACCACCCACGAGAAGACCGGTGTTGAGGTCGCCAAGGATAAGACCGATGACGGCGCCGGTGACGATGGGCTGATAGAGAGACTCGAGGAAGTCAAACTGGTCGATTGCCGCGATGAACGTGACGACGAAGACCAGAGCGATCTGGATGATCGAGTATTCCATCTTGCTCCTCCTTTCAAAATGAATGTACGCACTTTGGATATCACGTACAGAACGTCAGGGTTTCACTCCTGACATCGTGGATCACGAGGATTACGAGAAGAGCTTGCTCGTGTCCTCAACAGGCGTGCTCGGAACGCGCCTGATCTCCAACTCCACCCCCAATTCCTGCAGCTCTTTAAACGCAGCGACATCCTCGTCGTTAACTGCGACGGAGGTGGCGACTTGGCGCTTTCCTTCCGACATGTGCATGTTGCCGATGTTTACCTTCTTTATAGGCACACCGCCCTTGACGAGCGTAAGCACGTCTTCCGGTGTTTCGGCCACGATGAAGATCTTCTGGCGCGGGCTCGCCTTGCCAATGACGTCGATGGTCTTCTGCAGAGAGAAGAAACGCGTAGCGACGCCGGCGGGAGCGGCCATCTTCATGAGGTTCTGGCGCATGGTGTTGGACGCCACGTCGTCGTTGGCGACGAGGATGAGGTTGGAGCCCAGGGTGGAGTTCCACTGGGTGGCAACCTGACCATGAACCAGTCGGTTATCGATGCGGGTAAGAAGAATGTTGGGTTCTGCCATGTTGATCAGCTTCCTTTCGTTATTTGCTGACGACAGTTACTTGATCTCCTGAATCGCGTAACGCGAAACATCTACGACGGCCCCGGATCGGACTTTGATCTGGACCTTCTCGCCTTCGATGCCTTTGACGGTTCCGTAGATACCGCCGGCGAAAAGAACCTCTTGACCCGGCTTGAGCTCGGTGTGCAGCTCCTTGAAGTACTTCTGCTTCTTCTTCATGTTGATTTGCGACCAGATGGTGTAAATCAAGCCCATGATGACAAGCAGGCCTAAAAGGGCGACCGAGGAGCTCAGGACGTTGGCTCCGAAATCGGCCATTAGATGCCGTCCTCGTCGCCGAAGATATCCTCTTCCTCGGAGCCGGCAACGGATGCGACCGTCTGGGCGGTGACGCCCGTCTGGCCAACGGTCACGGCCTGCTCGCCAAGCTCGGCGAGCGTGGCATTGCCGCGGAGGAACAGAAGCTCAATAACCATGGGAAGGTTGGTGCCAGTCAGAACCTCGACGTTGTCGACATCCTGGGCAATCATCATCGACTGGTTGAACGGGGTGCCGCCAAGCAGGTCGGTAAAGACGAGCACGCCATCGCACTCCTCGCGCATGGCGGTAATAGCGGCGCGGAGATCCTCACCGTAGGATGCGGCCTGGTCGCCCTCAAAAGGAACGACGGTAAAAGCAGGCTGGTCGCCGGCAACCATAGCGATAGCGCTTGCAAGGCCGGGTGCGAACTGTCCATGACCGGTAAGAATAAAGCCAACCATTCAAATTTCCCTTCCGAAGGTGTGTACAATCTGAGTCCGATGATTTTCGGAAGCCAGCGGGCGCTCGCCCTTAAAGCTTCTTAGAAAGCCTTCTTTGAAGACCAGTGGTTTCTAAACTGGTAGTAACCACGTGACGTGTTGTTGTCACTATATCACCCCAAAAGAGGTCGCTTTCGTTGATTCATACGGTAAAACGTTTTTGCACCGCTCACGGTGATAAATCGACCGTTTACCGGTCGTTAACACTTCTACCTGCGGTTTTGAAACCGTTTCGAAATGTTTTGGCAAAAGATCGGATCTTTTCCTGTGTCTAAACAACGCAGGGCGGCTAAAAATAGCGTGTAGAAAAATTGCAGGTCATTGTGAAGATATGTGAATTGGTCTTTTTGACTTAATACCAGTTAGAACCAGTTTTGAGATTATCGGTGAACGGTAGTTTTCGACCGCTCACCGGTTACTTGCAATCGTTTGCAGTTGTTTTCCCAGATGAATTAGGGAAGCGCGATGGAGCGCTTGCGCGATCACGGGAAGTTTTGGCATTTGTCCTCATCCCCCGCGCGCTAAACTCCGGCATCCAAAATGAGCTAATAGCTCACGCTAATCGTTTTCAATCATTACTTACTCAGTATCCGTAATTATTTATCGTTTATCATTAATTATGATATATGATACAAGTATCATCCAAGAGATTGGTTGGAGGGGCTATGATCCGCTGGAACGCATCCACATCGAATGAAACCATCAGCCGCGAACAGACGATAGCTAAACTGAAGAAGCTCGCTCGCATCTGCAAATGGGCCACAATCTGCATTACCACAGCGCTCGCTCTGGGACTCCTCGCAGTCATTATGATTGACCTTCTACTCATATTGCCTGGCCTCTCCCAAGGGTCGTGTCTCCAATCCGTAGAACTTCAAGCCGGCGAAGGACCGTGCCTTGCTATCGTCGGTACCGATGCGCAGGCCCCACTTATGCTCGTTGCACACGATGGTCACACTGCCATAGGGAGCCTCTTGATGACATGCCTCGCGCTTACCATCGCGCTAAGCGTGCGCAGGCTTTTCTTCAACATTGAAAAGGAAGGCAGGCCCTTTGACCTTGAATGCAGCCATACGCTTCGTCGAGTAGGACATTTATTCCTTATCGGCGGCGTTGCCGTGAGGCTTCTTGGTGCCGTAATCACGGGAATGATACTCTCAGGATTTGGCGGCAGCTTTACGGATGCGTTCGTCGGCCAGCTATTCGACCCTTCCATGCTCTTTGCAGGCCTGATTATTTGCCTGATAGCCAGCGTCTTCCGCTACGGGTATATCCTGCAAAAACAAGATGACGAGTTGCTCTAGGGGGAATCCATGATTATTCTGCGGCTTGACCGCATGCTCGCCGAACGCAAGATCTCATCCAAAGAGCTTGCGGAACGTGTGGGCATCTCCCAGGTCAATATGTCACGCATTAAGACGGGCAAGGTTTCTGCCATACGTTTTTCAACTCTTGACGCGATATGCCGGGCACTCGACTGCCAACCGGGCGATGTACTGGAATATATATCCGACGATGAAGCCGATAGCCTTTTTGGACTTAAAGATTAATTGAGATTATTTAACCACCGGTACCTCCGACGCAATAAGCCCGCTAGAACGGATATCGTTCTAGCGGGCTTATTCAGATAGTTCGGCTACGCGATCGGTAAGCTCAGGCAGATCTTACGCAAACAGGCCGTAAATGCTGATGTTGGCCTTGGCGTAGAGACCGTTAGCATACTCGGTCCACTTGGAGCTGGCGCTCGAAGCCTGCGAAGAGTACTGCTGGTAAGCGGTGTAATAGGCGGTCATGGCCTGCTTATAGGTTGCGCTATCGGCCGTAAAGGCATCGTCGGCGAACGCCTTAGCATAGGTGCTGTCGGCGTCCTTCCAGGTGCCCTTTGAGCTATCCCACTCATCGCCGGCAAGGTTGATGATGTAGTCGGCGTAGTCCTTGCTCGCGGTCTCCTCGTTGCCGTCAGCAGGCTCGGTCGGGGCGGTCGGCATGCTTGCGGAGCTATCGCCCACCTTCTTCTTGTAGAGCTTCTGCAGCGTCGCAGACTGGCGGACGATCTGCTTGGCCTGGTCCTTGGACACGCCGTACTGCGTGGCCATGGTCTTGTAGTCCGAAGTGCCGATGGAATCCTCGGCGTACTGCTTCATTTCCTTGGAAGAAACGGTAATGCCCTCGTCCTCGGCAGCGTCCAGCAGAATCTGGTTGCGCACGTAGGACAGGATAACGTCGGCAGACGGAGCGGTGTAGTTGCCGTCGTCGCCCTTGACGGTGTCGAGGCTGTACTGGCTCTCGATGGCCTCGCGCGCGGTGATGTCGCTCTTCTTGCCGTTGTAGCTATAGCTTGCCACGGTCGAATCGAGCTGGTCCTCGGTCAGGGTCGCCGAACCGACACCCTTGCCGCCAAAACCACCGTTGCCGATAAAGAAGCCGACCACCGCAGCGATCACGATGGCGACCACAAAGGCGGCAATCATCGTCTTCTTGTGCTTGGATGCATGGTCGTCCGCATCGGAGTCGTCCTCGTCCTGCTCCTCGGGCATGAGGTTCTCGTCGGCGGCGTCCGCGGCGATCTTTGCCTCCAGGCGAGCATCCTCCTCCTCGGCCGTCGTGCCGGCGGCAATGTGCTCGGCAGACGTGCCGGCGACCAGGTCGATCTTCTCGTCCTCGTCACCGTCGGGGCCTTCGCCGCGCTCGATGATCTGGATACCGTCGATCTCGTCCTTCTCGTCCTTCTTTTGAATCAGACCCATATCAATTACTCCTTGTTAGGAAACATAGTCCCCAATAGAATACGCCCGACGAGGCGCCGGGCGTATTCATTCTTAGGTTATACGCAAACACTTAAGTACTATTTAGGCGTTTGCAGCGTGCGTGCCTTAGGCCAGGTGCGCGATAACGGCATCGGCAAAGGCCTGCGTGCCCACGGCCCCCTCGACGGAGCCGGTCTGAGCACGACGCACGTCACCGGTAACCTGCTCGCCCTCGTCAAGCGTGGCGGAGACGGCGGCGCGAATGCGGTTGGCGGCGTCGTTCTCGCCCAGGTGATCGAGCATCATCGCAGCAGAGAGAATCTCGGCCGTGGGGTTGGCGATATCCTGGCCAGCGATATCGGGCGCGGAGCCGTGCGTAGCCTCAAAGATTGCGCAGTCGGCACCGATGTTGGAGCCGGGTGCCATGCCCAGACCGCCCACCAGGCCGGCGCACAGGTCGCTCACGATGTCGCCGTACAGGTTGGGCAGCACCAGGACATCGAAGTCGTTGGGGTTTTGGACTAGGCCCATGCAGGTGGCGTCGACGATCTTGTCGTTGAACTCGATATCGGGATAGCTGGCGGCCACCTTGCGCGCCACGCGCAGGAACAGGCCGTCGGTCGCCTTCATGATGTTGGCCTTGTGCACGGCCGTCACCTTTTTGCGGCCGCAGCGGCGGGCGTACTCAAAGGCATACTCCACAATGCGACGGCTCTTGGCGATGGAGATCGGCTTGATCGAGATGGCGGAATCGGCGGCGAAGGTCTTTTGGCCCGAACGCTCGACGAGCTGTGAGAGCTCCTCGACCTCGGCAGCGCCCTCATCGAACTCGATGCCGGCGTAGAGGTCCTCGGTGTTCTCGCGCACGATGACCAGATCGACGTCACGGAAGCGCGAGCCGTCGCCCGGCTGCGACAGGCAAGGGCGCACGCAAGCGTACAGGTCGAAGTGCTTGCGCAGGGCCACGTTGACGCTGCGGAAGCCCGTACCGACCGGTGTGGTGATGGGGCCCTTGATGGCAACCTTAGTCTCGGCAACCGCATCGAGCACGTGCTGGGGCAGCGGCGTGCCAAACTCGTCCATGACGCCGGCACCGGCCTCCTGGACGTTCCAGTTGATCTGGACACCGGTGGCCTCGACCACGCGGCGCATGGCCTGCGTAATCTCGGGACCGATGCCGTCACCGGGAATCAGGACTACATCGTGCGCCATAATCTGTTACTCCTCGTCTTCGGCGTCGTCAGATTTTTTAACGCTAGCACGCTTCTTCTTTTTGGAGAGATCCAGGCCAAAACGTTTAACAAGCATTTCGCAAATCTCGCTCGAACGCGCCTTGAGATAGCTGCCCTTGCCGTTCTCGGCATCGAACTTAAGGCGCAGCGCAAGCTTCTCGGCAACCTCGGCGTCGATCTCGCCCTGGCAAAACTCGTACAGGCAACCGAGCATATCGCGATACTCAAGGTCGCCGTGGTAGCACTGGATGGCCTCGTCCAGGATGGGCCAAGCCTCGCGCGAACGCTCGACACTCGTGGCGCCCCACACGCACAGCAGGCGGAAGGCGGCATAGCGCAGCGTGGAGGAGATCTCGTCGAACAGTGCGGTCTCGGCGCCCTCAAAGGCATCACCCAGCTGCTCGGGGCAGGTGGTGGCGAGCGCCGTCAGGGCATCGAGGGCCTCCCAGCGGGTCTGCGCCTCGGGGCGGTCGAGCGCCTCGATCAGCGCGGGTACGCAGGGCTCGACGCGCTGCGGATCGCGCTCGGCAAGCAGGTGCAGCACGCGGGCGACAAACTGGCGGATGCGGCGCGTGGGGCAGCCGAGCTCCTGGACCAGTCGATCGACGGCGTTCTCGTTCTCCTCTGCCAGCTGAAGCTGTGCCAGCTCCTCATCGGTGAGCTGTTCGTCTTTGTTTTCTGCCATAGTTACCTCTTCTTTTTATTTCTTGGCGTGCTTGCCAGCACCCTTGCTGTCATCGGTGACCGAGATGAGCTGTCGGTCGGCCGCGCCATTGCGACGTGCACGGCGGCGTTCCTCGCCATCGCCCGCGTCGGCGGCGGCTCGATGAGCCTTGTTGACGTTAAAGACCTCGTCGTGCTTGCGCCACGGACCGACGGACTCGCCAAAGCTCATCTTAAGGCCGGCGATAAAGCCACCGAGCCAGCCGATCGGCGCAAACTGCACCAGCGGGAACAGCGAGAACACCCAGGTCAGCAGGACGACTGCCGCCGCTCCTGCAAAGTTGGCAATCCAGTAGTCGCGCTTGGTGATGACACGCTTTTCGCACGCCCACTGGCCGCACAGAAAGCCGATGTAGATCGCAAAGAGAAAGAGCACCAGCGCAAGCACCACGAACGTCCAGCTCATGGGCGCTACTCCCCGTGATGGTGGCCACAGCAGCACTCGTGGCCGTCGTCATGGCCGTGGCCGCCGCAGCACTCGTGGTCCTCGCCGTGGTGATGGCCACAACCGCACTCATGGTCCTCGCCGTGCTCGCCGCAACCGCAACCTTCCTCGTGAGCGCCATGCTCCTCGGGACGATACTGCGACCAGTCCAGACCGGCGGCGATGGCATCGGCCTCCTCCTTATAGAGGACCGTGATGGCCTGAGTGCCCAGCTTGGCACCACCGATGGCGTCGAGCATGTCGTAGAGCGTAAAGGCCACGTCGGCGCCGGGCAGCGCGAGCTCGCGGTCATCGGCGTAGGCGAGCGCCAGACGCAGGTCCTTAATGAAGTGCTCGACCATAAAACCGGGCTTGTAGTCGCCGTCGAGCGCCTTGGGGGCCAAGCTCTCCATAGCGCCGGACTTGCCGGTGCCGCCCAGGATCATCTGACGGGTCTTCTCCAGATCGAGGCCGCTCAGCTCGGCAAATGCCATGGCGTCGGCCATGCCGACCATGCAGGCGCCCAGCGACACCTGGTTGGCGAGCTTGGCAGCCTGGCCCTTGCCGGCGCCATCGAAGCAGCAGATGGTGGCCGCAAAGGTGGCAAGGATGTCGCGGACCGGGGCAATGTCGTTCTCGGTAGCGCCCACGATGGCCGTGAGCGTACCGGCGATAGCGCCCGACTCGCCGCCGGTGACGGGGCAGTCAAACGCCATGCGACCAGAAACCTGGGCGGCCTCGGCAATGTCACGGGCGAGCTCGGGCGAGCTCGTGGTGAGATCGATCAAGACCGCACCCGGCTTGGTGCACGCGAGCAGGCCGTCGCCCGCCAGGTAGAGTTCCTCGACCTCGGAGGGATAGCCCACCATGGTAAAGACGACATCGGCGTTCGCCACGGCCTCGGCCGGCGTATCAGCCCAGGCGGCGCCGCGCTCGATAAGCGCGGCAGCCTTGGACTTGGTGCGGTTGTTGACCGTGACGGGATAGCCGGCATCCAGGATGTGACCGGCGATGGGGGCACCCATGATTCCGGTGCCGATAAATGCGACGGAGAGCTTGTTTGCCATGAAACCTTTCCTTTTGGGTTGGGTGTTGTTACCAGGTTGAATACTCAGCGCCGGAGCTTGAGCTGCGGGGCGCCTGTGGTCGTAGCGCCTGTCTACTCACCGCGCACACGGCGCGCGATGCGGTCGGAAAGCGAGGCTTTCTCGGCGCGGTTCTTGCCCCAAAACGCAAGTGCCACCATGCCGGGGCCCACGTGCGAGCCAATGGTGGGGCCCACGGAGCTGCGGATGATCGTGACGTCGGCGCAGCCCTCCTCCTTGCGAACGGCGGCCTCGAGCCAGTCACCATCCTTCTCGGCATCGGCAGTCATAATGGCGATGGGCATGGTGCGATCGGGCACATAGTTCTCGCGGAACGACTTGAGGATGGACTTGAGTGCCTTCTTGCGACCGCGGTTGACGCCGATCAGCGACAGCGAACCGGCCAGGTCGTAAGACAGCTCGGGTTTGACGTCGAGCTTTGCCGTGAGCTGTGCCGCCGCGGGCGGAATGCGGCCGCCGGCAGCCAGCGCATCGAAGCTCTCGAGCGTAAAGTAGCCGTGGACGTAGGTCTTTGCCTCGTTTGCCCAATCGACCAGCTGCTTGGCGGTCAGCCCCGCCGAACGCTGGCGCACGGCCTCGAGCGCCAAGAGCTCGCCGGTCGCACAGGGCAGAGCGTTGTCGACCACATACAGCTCAAAATCGGGATACTCGGCGCGCACGGCATCTGCCGCCTGGCACGCGGAGTTGTAGCTCGACGACAGCG
>UQZI01000013.1 GCA_900545555.1 uncultured Collinsella sp. | reverse complement strand
CATTCCGAGCATGCTCAACGAGAACGGTGAGTTCCATAGCAGCCGTACCTTCCGCGAGCACTTTAAGCGCGGCGAGGAGTTGATAGACTTCGACGAGGCCTGCATCGAGATTCGCGCGCAGCATGACCGCTTTGTCGAGATCGTGGGCCGCGAACCCGATTATTTTGAGGCCCATGCCGTCATGAGCAAAAACCTTAACCGCGCGATCTCGACGGTTGCCCAAGAGCTGGGCCTTAAGGAGCAAAAGGCGAGCTTCGACCCCACGGCGGTGGTGCATTGCGGAGATACCGACCTGCGGATGGTGATGCACTCGATGGAGCCGGGCTACGAACCCAAGGACTCGATTATGCAGGCGGTTCGAGAGATGGAGGACGGCGAGACGGTCGTCTTTGTGTGCCATCCGGGCTATCTCGATCGTTTTATCTTGGAGAACAGCTCGCTCACGACCGACCGCACCAAGGAAGTCGATGCACTCATCGACCCCGAGCTTTGCGCTTGGCTTGAGTCTCAACCCAATCTTCGCCTGATCGACTACCGCGACCTGTAAGGATCCAAGCCACCACAAAGGGGACAGTCACCTTTGTGGTGGTTCTGGCGCCGTTGCCATTATGGCGGCGGCGCCTTTTTTGTCCGTGCGGCGCGGTAGAGTGTATGCGGTTGAAGTTTGCGTCCATCGAGGAGCTGCCATGAACGAGATTAAGTGCCCGCATTGCGGCGAAGTATTTAAGGTCGATGCGTCCGGCTATGCGGATATCGTCAAGCAAGTGCGCGATGCCGAGTTCTCGCACGACCTGGCAGAGCGTGTGAAGGCAGTCCAGCGCGAGGGCGAGCAGGCGCTGGAGCTTGAGCGTTCGCGTTCGACGGCCGCTTTGCAAAAGGCGGAGTCTCAGCGTAACGCTCAGCTTGTCGAGCAAAAGAACGCTGCAGCTCAACAGTTGGCACAAGAGGTCGCCAAGCGCGATGCCGAGCTTGCCGAGCTGCGCGCCAAGCTCGAGGGCGCTGCCGCGGAGCGCGAGAGCGCAAGCCAGCGCGCGGCGGTCGAGGCCCGCGCCGACGCTCAAAAGGAGAATGCTGAGCTCCAACGCGAAGTCGATAACTTGCGTGCGCAGCTAGAGCGCAAGGATGACGAAGCAAAGCTTGCCGAGTCAGCGGCGCGCAACGCTGCCCAAAACGATGTGGCTGTGCGTGATGCCCAGATTGCCGAGCTGCAGGCCAAGCTTGCCGCAGCGGACAAGGCCCAGGAGATGGCGCTTGCCGCTGCCGCGGCTGAGTCACAGCGCGAGCTCGATGCCGCTCGCAGCGAGGCCGAGCGCACGCTTGCCGACTATCAGGCTAAGGTGCAGGAGAAGTTTTCCGCCGCAAAGGCTCAGTCTGAGCAGGAGGCCGAGGGGCTGCGCGCCCAGCTGCGCGAGCAGGAACTGAGGGCAAAAATGAATCTGTCGGAGGCGGTTGCCGCGGCGGAGCGAGAGCGCGACGAGGCGCGTGCCAAACTGACGAGCGAGCTTGCGGTGCGCGATTCGCGCGAGGAGCAGGCCAAGGCGGCACACGAACTCGAGCTTGCGCAGACCAAACGGGCGAACGATGAGCTGATTCGCTACAAGGATGAAGAGATCGAGCGCCTTAAGGACATGAAAGTCCGCCTGTCCACCAAGATGGTGGGCGAGTCGCTCGAGCAGCACTGCGAGACCGAGTTTAACCGTCTGCGCATGACGGCGTTTCCTAACGCGTACTTCGAGAAAGATAACGATGCGTCCGAGGGCACCAAGGGCGACTTTATCTTCCGCGAGTGCGATGCGAGCGGCAACGAGATCGTTTCGATCATGTTCGAGATGAAAAACGAGAACGACGAGACCGCGACCAAGCATAAAAACGAGGACTTCTTTAAGAAGCTCGATCACGATCGTCGCCAGAAAGGCTGTGAGTACGCGGTGCTCTGCACGCTGCTCGAGCCCGAGAGCGAGCTCTATAACGCGGGAATCGTGGACGTGAGCTATCGCTACGAGAAGATGTACGTGATCCGCCCGCAGTTCTTCATTCCCATGATCACACTGCTGCGCAACGCCGCCATGGGTTCGCTTCGCTATAAGCAGGAGTTGGCGGAGTACAAGCAGCAGAATATCGATGTTACGAACTTCGAAGCCAAGATGGAAAAGTTTAAGGATGGCTTCTCGCGTAACTACAACCTGGCGAGTAAGCAATTCGAGTCGGCGATCAAGGAAATCGATGCCGCCATCAAGCAGCTCGAGAAGACCAAGGACGACCTGCGCCGCAGCACCGAGAACCTGCGCCTGGCCCACAACAAAGCTGATGAGCTTACCATTCGCAAGCTCACATGGGGCAACAAAACCATGAAGGCCGCGTTTGACGAGGCGCGCGAGGCCGCGCCAGAGACAAACGATGATCCGGCCGAGGCAGATTCGTATGAGGTCGAGGATGCCGAGTAGGGCATAGCAGATCGTGTAAAAGCGGGGCCGCCGGCGATGTTGCCAGCGGCCCCGCTTCGTTTCGCTTCAATATGTTCGGCTAGTCCTCGAGCAAGTCCTCGATAAAGCCGACGCGGTAGTTTTTGAAGACGACCTCGCCGCCGTCTTGCGTGGCGTCCAGATCGACATCGCCCATGATGCCAAAGTCGTGGTCGCCGTCCTCGTCGGCAAAGACCTGGTGCACATGCCATAGGTGGTCGGCCTTCTCGTCGCTCTCGTCGATCGAGAACATAGCAGAGGAGCGCGCGTCGCCGTTGGTAAGAATCTCCTCGTGCTGCTCATGATAGGCATCGAGCGCTTTTTGCCAACGGATTTCGCTCATGCCCCAGTCGTCGTCGAGGTCACCTAGGTCGCGCACGTGCCCGCGGGCGGCAAGGGTCACGCGGCGGAAGAGTGCGTTGCGCACCAGCAGCGTGCAGCCACGGCGGTCCGCCACGACCTCGTCGATGCCCTGCGGCGGCGCGGCGTCGAGTGCGGCCGGGTTGCCGGCGTTCTCCCACTCGTCCACTAGGCTCGAGTCCACCGAGCGCACCACAAAGCCCAGCCACGAGATAATGTCGCGCAGACGCTCGTCGCGCTTCTCGATGGGCACGGTGCGATCGAGCGAACGGTAAGCCTCTGCCAGGTAGCGCAGCAAAATGCCCTCGGAGCGGGCGATGCCGAGCTTTTGAATGTAGCCCTTAAAATCGCTCGCGCTTTCCAGCATATCGCGCAGGACGCTCTTGGGAGAGAGCTGATAGTCGTTTGCCCAGGGCACTTCCTGGCAGTACTTGTCGAAGGCGGCATCGAGCAAGTCCTCGAGCGGTTTTTCGTAGGTGACATCCTGGATGCGCTCCAGGCGTTCCTCATATTCGACGCCGTCAGCCTTCATTTCGGCCATCGCGCGGTCGCGCGCTGCGCGCTCCTGAGCGCGCAGCACCTGCTTGGGATCCTCGAGCGTTGCCTCGACCATTGAGATCAGGTCCATGGTATAGGTCTCGCTCTCGGGATCGAGCAGCTCCAACGCGGCAAGCAAAAACGGCGAGAGCGGCTGGTCGAGCGCAAAGTCCTCGGGCAGGTCGACCGTCAGCGCGTAGTCGATGTCCGGCGCGGCATCAGCCGGAGCGTCGGGTGCGGGCGGTACCTCGGTGCGCACGACGACGCCGGAGTCGATGAGCGTGGCGAAGATTTCGTCGGCGCGAACCTCGAGCTTAGCCTTTTCCTCGGGAGTCTGCAGGCTCGTCTCGATGAGGTCGTGTACGCGGGCGCGGGCGTCGCCGCCCTGCTCGACCACGCTAATCACCATGGAGTGTGTGATGCGAAGGCGCGGCTTGAGCGTTTCGGGCTGCGTCTCGATCAGGCGCTCAAAGGTCTGCTTGTTCCAGGTGACAAAGCCCTCGGGGGCCTTCTTCTTTTTAATCTTGCGGAGCTTCTTGGGGTCGTCGCCCGCCTTGGCCATGAGCTTGGCGTTCTCGATCTCGTGCTCGGGTGCCTCGGCAATCACCATGCCCTCGGTATCGAAGCCCGAGCGGCCGGCGCGACCGGCAATCTGATGAAACTCGCGGGCGCGCAGACGACGCATCTTGTAGCCGTCGAACTTGGTGAGCGCGGTGAGCACCACGGTATGGATGGGCACGTTGATACCGACGCCGAGCGTATCGGTGCCGCAGATGACGGGCAACAGGCCCTGTTGTGCCAAGCGCTCGACCAGCAGACGATAGCGCGGCAACATGCCAGCATGGTGCACGCCGACGCCGCATCCGAGCAAGCGCTTAAGAATCTTGCCAAAGGCCGTCGAGAAGCTCGTGCCCTTGGCCGCCTCCTTGATGGCCTCGCGCTGCTCCTTGCTGGCAATGCCAAAGTTGGCGAGGGATTGCGCCGTCGCAAGTGCGGCGTCCTGGCTAAAGTGCACGATGTAGAGCGGGGCCTCGCCGCGGCGCATTGCGAGCTCGACGGTGCCCTCGAGCGAGGTCGTCACGTAGTCGTAGCTCAGCGGCACGGGGCGTGGGGCATCGACGACCAGATCGCACGCGGCGCCGGTGTGCTCCTCGAGTGAGGCGGCGATCGCGGTGACATCGCCGAGCGTGGCGCTCATGAGCATGAATTGTGTGTGAGGCAGGGTGAGCAGCGGCACCTGCCAGGCCCAACCGCGATCGGGGTCGGCAAAGTAGTGGAACTCGTCCATGGCGACGCAGCCAACATCGGCATCTTCGCCCTCGCGCAGTGCGTCGTTGGCAAGGATCTCTGCCGTGCAGCAGATGACGGGTGCCTTGGTGTTGATATGCGTGTCGCCGGTGATCATACCGACGTTATCGCGGCCGAGCACCTGTACCAGATCGAAGAACTTTTCGCTGACCAGGGCCTTGATAGGGGCCGTGTAATAGCAACGTTTGCCCTGCGCCATGCCCATAAAGAGCATGCCCAGCGCGACAAGCGACTTGCCCGATCCGGTCGGTGTTCCCAAAATGACATGGTCACCGGCGGCTAGATCCATGAGGGCCTCTTCTTGGTGATCCCACAGCTCAATGCCGCGATTGCTCGTCCATTCAAAGAAGCGTTCGAAGGCCTGATCGGGCGTGAGCCACGGTTCGGGCTCACTGCCGTCTTCGGGCTCCCACCAGGTGGGGGAGAGCGCGCCGAGCGAGCCGAACTCGGCCTCGGTTCCCGTGCCGCCCGAGAATGAGCTGGCGGCGCCGGCGCCGGAGACGGTGCTGGCGGCGGTATCTGTCGTGGTTTGTGACATGTGTGGTTGCTTTCTCTCGCGATTGTCCGCCAACTATTATGGCGTAGCGGCGGCGCGGGGTGCCAGCGCGCGAGAAAATGCAGGAAATGGGCGTTCTGCCCAGCCGTTTGGTGCAGTAGCCAGCTAAGTGAGTAGACTTTTTGCGATATCGCGAGCACATGGCTTTTGCGCAAGGGCTCTACCTGCGGTTTTAGTTTTCGCTATGCGGGTTGTGCTTGGCTATTGCTAAATAGTCTACTCACTTAGGTTTGAGGACCGTTCGCTGGCGCTTATTTGCGCTTGTTTGCCGATGCCGCGACCATCAGAAGCCCCTAGGACTCCTGCGGTAAGCGCTTCTTGCCCTTGCGGGCGCGGTTTCTAAAGTTCTCGACGGCCTCTTCCATACCCAGAGGTACATAGGTGAGCTCATCGAGGTTTTCGGGCAGGTAGCAGGCAAGGCTTTGCTCCTGCACGCGGCCCGCCGCGAGCTGTTCATCGCTGGGCTGCGCGCCGGGTGTGGCGCAAATGCCGTAGACGACGGCACCCATCTCGCGCGTGCGGCACTCGTACTCGGTCTCGGGATGCTCGGGATGGTCGCGGCGGACGTCGTCACTTACCCAAAGCGTGTCGTAGCCGGCCGCGGCAAACTGCCCCAGGGCGTAGTCGCGCAGTGGCTTACTGTCGGTGCGCAGCGTGACGGCAGCGCCGGCTGCAAAGAGCGGACGGTAGAGCATCAGGTGGTCGACATGGACGAGTCGTTTTTTGGCGTACTTGGCCTTGGGCTGCGGCGTGGGAAAGTTGATGGTGATGGCATCGAGCTCGCCTGCGGCAAATAGCTGCGGTAGCGATGCGGCACCTCGGGGCAGGACGAGTGCGTTGGACAGCCCCTGCTCGCAGATTTTCTGTGCGGCATAGGCGATGCAGATGGGCTCCTGGTCCATGCCGATAAAGAGCGTGTTTGGCTCGTGGGCCGCGCGCTCTACAAGGTACGTTCCCTTGCCACAGCCAAGGTCCAGGTGAAGGTGTTTGAAGGGCTTGCTGCCTGCGGGCGCACAGGCCTCGCGCCAATCTCCGGCATAGGCCTCGGGGTTCGTCTCAATCGCATCGGCGTAGCGCTCCAGGCGCTCCTCGAGCACAAAGTTCTTAGGTGTGCGAACGTGGACGGCTCCCATGAGGCTCCTTGATCATGAGTATGGAACGCATGGCAGCACGTTCCATCAATGGGTTGAAAAGGGTGGGGCATAGCTTGCCCGAAAGTTGCGGTGCGGCTCGGCGGCAAGTCGCCGATGCCTACAGGCGCTTGAGAATCACGTAACGGTTGAGCTCGCCGCTGCGACCGTCGGCATGGAAGCGCTCAAGCTCGCGCACGGGGACCTCGCCGCTCTTGTAGAATGTGCGCACGCCGCGCACCAGATCGGTGATCTGCTGATCGTCAAAGTGATGGCAATAGCGGTAGGCGTGGCGGTCGTTTTGCCAGCCAATGAGGTGGTCACCGGCTTCAAACTGCGCGGAATCGTAACCCTCAAACGGCGGGGTGAGCTCGGCGCGGGCCTCGGCGCGAACGGCTTTGCGCGCCATGCGCTCGTCGTTCATAAACTCCCAAAAGCTGATGGCGATGATGCCGCCTGGGCGCGTCTGGCGCACCAGAGCGTCGAGCACGCGTACGCGGTACTCGCACGACGGCACGTGGTGCATAAATCCAAAGCAGACCGAGATGTCGGCGAGTGGGGCGTCGAAAAGCACGTCGGGTGTCTCGGCGGGGTTGAGCTTCATAAGGGCATCGAGCACGTCGAGTTCCTGGAAGTGCAGGTTGGGAATGCGCAGGGCGTGACCGTGCGCATCGATAGCCAAATCCTGACACGAGTCAACACCATAGAACTCAAACGGGCAGCTGGCGTCTGCCGAGGGGTTTGCGCCATCGACGCCCTTGGCGGCAAGTGCGCCGCCGGCGGCAAAGTTCTCGAATCGCATATTGCCGCAGGCAAGATCGAAGACGCGGACGGGATGCTCGATCGTGGCGACTTCGAGCTGCCCGAGCGCGATGTCCATGGTGCGCACCCAGCCGGGCCACGGGGCCTGGCGCGTATCGGAAAAGGAGGCGGAGTGCTCGCGATAGAACGTGTTGTTGAGCTGGATGAGCGATGAGGCGAAATCGCGGTTCACGGCGCGGAACTCCCTCCGTTGGCGGTGCGGAATAAACGGTACGACCATACTACCGTTAACGCCGCAACGGGGACAACCGAGCTGCGGGTCATTGCTTTGTTTGGACACATTTCCGCAGCTCATATATGCCCGCAACCGCCGGTTGTCAAAAATCTCACTAAAATAGGTGGCATGTTTTTGGCGGTGGCGGATACATTTTTAACTGTGCAAGGCGCCTTAAGAACAAAAACGGTCCGGCGGCACGGCTGGCATCACATAGGAGGAACCATGAATGTAGAAACTGCGCAGCGGCTCGCCGACCTTCGCCGCAGCAAGGGTTTTAGCCAAGAAGGGCTGGCGCGAAAGCTGGGGCTGTCGCGCCAGGCGGTCAGTAAATGGGAGCGCGCGGAGAGCTCGCCCGATACCGAGAACCTGATCTCGCTCGCCAAACTCTATGCCGTGAGCCTGGACGAGCTGCTCAATCCGAGCGATGAGATCGAGGACGATATCGAGTTTGAGAACGAGGACCGTGCCCGTCAGCGCGAGGCCGAGGCGGCAGAGCGCGCCCGTACCCATGAGGCGGCGGCACGCGCAACCGAGGCGGCAACACAGGCGAGTGACGCCGCCGCCAAGGCGGCGCAAGCGGCAAGCTGGAGTGCACAGGCCGCCAATGCCGCTACGGCGCAGGTGACGAGTGGCGGCGCAGTTGGCTCGACTCCGGTGAAGGGCCCGTTCCAGTCGTTCCCGTATTGGGCCGTGTGCTGGCTACTGTTCTTTTTGCTGATGTTCCTGTTTGGTGCCGGCCCCTTTGCCGCACTGATCTTCTTTACAATCCCCATCTATCACTGGGTGGCGCGTGCGCTCGATGGCGATTGGGCGCGTGGGGATATCCAGGTTGGTTCGGCGTCGGTGGCAGCTAGGGCTCAGAATGTTTCCGCTGCGGTTGACGCTGACGTGGCCACCGCGGCCACCGCTGAGCCGATTTCCAAAGAGGGTGATGAATGATGAAGCTTTCGCATGAATCCAAGGTGCGCTTGGGCGTTGGCGTCGGAGCGTTTGTGCTCATCATCGGGCTTGTCTTTGGCATTTCGCGGACATTGATTCATTTTGATGGTCCGTGGGATCTCGACGATGTTGTATCCGGCTTGTCCAGTATGGACGATGTGGTTGACGACGACGATTTTATGAACGATGGCGGTAAATATTCCGCTCAGCCTCAGCAGCTTTCGAGTGCGACCTTTGATGCCGATCAATTTCGCTACCTCGATTTCGATATCGCCGCGGCTACGGTGGACGTCAAGGTTGTTGATGACAACAAGGTCCGTGTTATCGAGCGGGGACGCGTTGCCAAGGGCGTGGATGCCTCCAAGGCCGCGACGCAAAACATCGCATCCGTTGAGGACTCGACGCTCAAGGTTTCCCGATCTGGAAGTGATGACGGTAAGGCAATTGACCGCTCGGTTACGGTTGAGCTGCCACGCCGTGTTGCCGAACATCTGAAGGGGATCAACGCACACGTGGGCTCGGGTGATCTGCAGATTGCCGGTGTCATCTGTGATGGTCTTGACCTTTTCCTGGGTGCGGGAGATGTAGAGTTTACGGGCAGCGTGACTGATGCGCTCAGTGCTGAGGTCGGTTCGGGCGATGTGACGTTCGAGCTCTACCAGGCCCCCGCGAAGTCGATGGACGTAAGCGTGGACTCGGGCGATGTGGAGATAACGGTTCCGAACTCTACGGGCTTTACGGCGAGCCTCACCGTGGGCAGCGGCGACTTCGAGAGCGGTTTCCTTCCGCTTGGCTACGATGGCGAGACCATATTGAATCTTGAATTCGACAACGGTGATAAGTCTGCCACGTATCGTTTTGAGGTTGGTTCGGGTGACATGTCGTTTGATCCGGAGTGACATGCGGTTTTCGGAGATTGGTGCATATAGGCATGCTCTTTGATGGAGGCGCCGGGGCCGTGGTCGGCTTCGGCGCCTTTGCCTTTACAATGGGGGCATGGAACAGATTATCTTGAACATACTCGAGGCTCTGCGTCGCGGCGAGACTGTGGACGACAAAGCGCTCGTCAAATTGATACATGCCGAGGCGCGCCGCGAGGGTGCCGACAAACGCGATTTGGCTAAGCGCCGTCTGCTGCCGTTCTACCAGCGGGTTAAACGTGAGGAGCCGGCTCGGTGGGCTGCGTGGAATGTCGATTCCGATCTGGAACGTCAACTGCTGCAGGTGCTGCGTATGAAGCCGCGCCGAACGGCCTCGGGCGTGGCGACCATTACCGTCATCACCAAGCCCTGGCCATGCTCGGGCGATTGCCTGTTTTGCCCCAACGATCTGCGCATGCCCAAAAGCTATCTGCATGCCGAGCCGGCGTGCGCCCGTGCGGAGCAAAATTGCTTTGACCCGTATCTGCAGGTGAGTGCCCGTTTGACGGCGCTTTCGCAAATGGGGCATGCGACCGATAAGATTGAGCTCATTGTGCTCGGCGGTACCTGGAGCGACTATCCGCAAGGGTATCAGACGTGGTTTATGTCGGAGCTCTTCCGCGCGCTCAATGACGATGCCGTGGCTGGTGTGGCGGCTAACCCCATGTTGGCGCGTCCGGGCATCAGTCGTGCCGAGGCGGGGCGTCTGCTCGATGACGCTCCCGCCGATGCCCTGCCGCCTGTGGTAGCAGAGCGCCGCGAGCGCTATCGGGCCGCCGGCATTGCGACAGACGAGGTCGAGCTTGCTGCCGGCGTTGCCGACGAGCAGGGGCGTGTGGATGCTGCCGTGGGCGGCTATAACCGTGCGGTGCGTCGTCTGTACGGTCCCGGTACGCCGTGGGGCGAGGTCACTGAGTGGCAGACGGCAACGATGGAGGAGCTCGAGCGTCAGCAGCGTATCAATGAGACGGCGAAGCATCGCGTGGTGGGACTCGTTATCGAGACGCGCCCCGATGCTGTAACGCCGCAGGCGCTTACGCTCATCCGCCGCCTGGGCTGCACCAAGATCCAGATGGGTATCCAGAGCCTCGACCAGCACCTGCTCGATATCAACGAGCGTCGCATTTCGGTGGCGCAGATCGAGCGGGCGTTTTCGCTTGCGCGCCTGTTTGGCTTTAAGATCCACGCGCATTTTATGCTTAACTTGCTGGGCGCCACGCCCGAGGGGGACAAGCGCGACTACGAACGCTTTATGACCGAAGGGGCCTTTATGCCCGACGAGGTCAAGGTCTACCCGTGCGCGCTCATCGAGGGCTCGCGTCTGGTGGGCTGCTATGAGCGTGGCGAGTGGCGCCCCTATACCGAGGAAGAGCTGCTTGATGTGTTGGCCGATGACATCGTGGTGACGCCGGCGTTCTGCCGCATCAGTCGCATGATCCGCGACTTTAGCTCCGACGACATCATGGTGGGCAACAAGAAGCCCAACCTGCGTCAGCTCGTCGAGAATCGCTTGGCGGCTCGTGGAGAAGGCGCAGTGGTGCGCGAGATTCGCTATCGCGAGATCAGTACCGCGGGTGCCGACTTGGATGAGCTTTCTCTTGATGAGGAAGTGGCGTACGAGACGCCGGTGACTTACGAGCGCTTTTTGCAGTGGGTGACGCCGCGGGGCAAGATCGCGGGCTTTTTGCGGTTGTCGCTGCCCGACCATTCGTTTGTTGCCGCGCATGCGGACGAGTTGCCGACGACGCCGGACGAGGCGATGATTCGCGAGGTGCACGTGTATGGCATGGCGGCACGCGTGGGCGACCAGGGCCAGGTGGCGCAGCATCACGGGTTGGGGCGTTTGCTCGTAGAGCGTGCGTGCGAGATTGCCCGGGATGCCGGCTATGCGCGCATCAACGTGATCAGCGCGATCGGTACGCGCGAGTACTATCGCCATCTTGGTTTTTATGACCATGGCCTTTATCTGCAAAAGGAGCTCTAGATGAACAAGCCGAGTGTTTCTGCCGGCGTCGTTGCCGGCGTTGCTCTGGGAGCCGCGGCGCTTGGTGCGGCCGCTGTCGCTGTTCGTGCTGCCTGTCTGCAGGTTGCGCGAACCCGCAATGGGTTGGCGCGTGTGAAGCGCGTGCACGACGAGGGCGGCGACGAAGTCCGCGTATTGGTGCAAGGCGGCGTCTACCAAAGCGCGAGTTACGTTGGCGAGCGTTGGGCTGAGCCCGCCTTTGCGTACTATCGTGCGTTTGACGACGTGTTTGAGGCCGAGGATGCGATGCGCGACGCTTATGGTCACGGTATCAACCGTATGCTTATGCTAGGTGGCGGCGGGTTTGCCTATCCCAAATTTGCGCTGATGTCGCACGAGGGTTTGCGCATGGACGTCATCGAGTATGACGGAGAGATTACGCGTCTGGCCCGCCGCTGGTTCTACCTAGACGAGCTGGAGCGCACGGCGGGCGATCGCCTGCGGGTGATTACTGCCGAGGCGCGTTCGTACCTGGGCGTGACGAGCGTGGGGCATCGTCGCTACGACGTGATCGTGAGCGATTGCTTTGGCGGTGCCGAGCCCGTGCGCGAGCTGGCGACGGTTGAGGCGTTGCGTTTGGTGCGAGGCGGCCTGAACCCCGGGGGTATCTACGTGGCCAATATCGTGAGCGCAAACGAGGGGAGCGATGTGACGTTCCTGCGCGACTGCGCTGCCACGGCACTCGAGGTGTTCGACCACGCCTGGGTGGTCCCATGTGGCGATGCGAAGTTCGGCGGCGAGGAAAACTACCTGCTCATCGCCAGCGACGGCAACTACGCCTTTGCCGAAGCCGTGCCCTTCGACACCGACTTCCTCGGCACCGTCCTTCACGACAAGTAAGTCTCCCCGTCCCAAAAAGGACTGGTCTTAGGCGTGGTCGCGCCAGCCGTGAACGCGCTGCTTCATGCCCTCTATGTCGAGCACGCCTTCGGCAAAGCCCTTGCGCACGAGCTCTTCGGGAACAAACTCGTCGTAGCGGTCAAAGTAAGGCACCTCGCCAGGATAGACGAGCTCGATGGGATCGAAGTCCTTTTCGGCCTCGGCGGCGAGCACCTCAAAGAACGTCTCCTCGTCGGCCTTCATCTTAAACTGCATAAAGTACGGGCGTGACGGGTCGAGTCCGCGAAGGCCCAGCTCAGCGGCGCATTTGATTTTAAGCATGCGCTCGAGTGCTAGGAAGGCGTAGCTGCCCAACCAGGGGAAGAGCACCCAGGTGTCGCCACCCAGGTTGATGAGCGGCTTAGTTCCCGCGCCCGAAATCTCGGCGGTATGACGAGCCTGCGCCAAGCGAGCCCGTGCGTTACCCATAAGGTACGGATATGCTGCGTGCTCAGTGAGCGCTTGGCGCATGCGCTCGAGCACATGCGTGTTAATGTCGCCGGGGCAGTCGCCAAAGTAGGCCGGCACCCGGCCCTTGACCTGCGTGGCAAAGACAGTGTGGCGCTTCCAGTCCACTTCCTCGACAATCCAGCAATGTCCGGCGATGGCGATGCGCTCACCGGGCGGGGGCGGATTAACGATCGTGCCCAGCTCGGCCGATTCGCTCCGGACGGTAAACTCCTCGTTTTCCTGGAACACGGCGTAGAACTTAAAGTTGTTGATGATGCGCTCGCCCGCGAGACCCACGATGAGCCCGCCACCTTCGGTGACCTGGATATGGTCGATCTTAATGAGGTGACGTAGCAGCACACGGTAATCGTCTGCCGAGACACGGTGGAAATAGCTGAGCGTGAGCACGCGCTGGGCAAGTTCGGCCGGCGTGAGCTCGCCGGTGCTGGCGAGGGTCGACATAGTCTGGTGATAGAGCAGGCTGTAGGGGAGACGATCGAGCTCGGGTGGCTCGACCCACTTTTCCTCGCGATAGAGTTGTACGAGCGCGATACCCTGCAGGAGCTTCCAGGGAATGGTTTCGGGCATCATCGTGCGCGGCTCGGGCTCTTCCTCGCGCATGACAAACCACATCTCGGGCGGAAGATCGCGACGGCCCGTGCGCCCCATGCGCTGCAAAAAGGAGCTAACGGTAAACGGCGCGTCAATCTGGAAGGCGCGCTCCAGGCGGCCGATATCGATACCGAGCTCCAACGTAGAGGTGGTGACGGTTGTCTGCGTCTGCTCCTCGTCGCGCATGAGCTCCTCGGCCGTCTCGCGTAGCGATGCCGAAAGATTGCCGTGATGGATGAGAAAACGGTCGGGCTCGTGCCGGCTCTCGCAGTAGCTGCGCAGCATGGAGCACACGGCCTCTGCCTCCTCGCGCGAGTTGGCAAAGACCAGGCATTTGCGGCCGCGCGTATGCTCAAAGATATAGCCCATGCCGGGGTCGGCGTTGTCGGGCGCCGTGTCGGTGGGGTTGAGAAGCGCCTGCTCGGTCGCTCGTGGGATGTCGACTTCGCCCTCGGGGGCCGAGGAAGTGCGACGGTCTTTGGGAGCGGCCTTGCCCCGCGCCTGCTCACGACGTTGACGGTGTTCTTCCTGTGTAAGCCGTCCGCTGTGGCACATGTCTTGTCCGGATGCGGGCAGCGCCGCGGGCGCCGCCGTCTCAATACGCTCGCAAGCAAGCACCTCGGCTTCTTGTGGACCTGTGCCTACGAATCCTCGTTGCTGAGCCTGGGGGCCCGAGTTGTAGAAGTGCTCCATGGAGATGCGCCACACGCGGCGCGGTTCCTCAAAGCGGGGGATAACGCAGTCGCGCCCCGTTCCCTGCGAGAGAAAGGCGCCCGTGCGCTCGGGGTCGCCGATGGTGGCCGGAAGGCCAATGCGGCGGGGGTGCGCGCCGGCCATGCGCGAGAGCCGCTCGATAAGGCAGAGCGTCTGCCCGCCACGGTCGCCGCGCATGAGCGAATGGACCTCGTCGATGACCACGTAGCGCAGGTCGCAAAACATGCGCGGGATCGCCATGTGCTTATGGATCAGGAGCGCCTCGAGCGACTCGGGCGTAATCTGTAGGATGCCGCTCGGTTTTTTGATGAGTTTGGCCTTGTGTGATTGCGAGACATCGCCATGCCAGTGCCAGACGGGGATATCGGCTTCTTCGCACAGGTCGTTGAGGCGGACGAATTGGTCGTTGATGAGCGCCTTGAGGGGGCCAATGTAGAGGGCGCCCACGCTTGCGGGCGGGTTCTCCCAAAACTCGGTCAGGATGGGAAAGAAGGCTGCCTCGGTTTTGCCGGAAGCCGTGGATGCCGTCAGGAGCACATTATCTTGCGTGTTAAAGATGGCATCAGCTGCTGCAACCTGGATAGAGCGTAGGCTCTCCCAATCGTGGGAGTAGATGAAGTCTTGGATAAACGGGGCGTAGCGGTCAAAGGCGTTCACGGGGCCTCCTTTCAACAACGAATCTCTCAACGCGGCTGGCAACGGCTTGCTGCATTACTGCTTCAACGTTTGCCCAGATAAAACCTGCCAAAATAAACCTGTCCCTTTTTGGTGGGTTAGATGGTGAACTCGGCGAAGTTGCGGTCGCCGCCTGCGGTGCCGGTGTCGCCTGTTGCGGTTGCCGGCGCCAACGCGTCGCCGCCGACGCTTTGCAGCAGCTCGGCCACGTTGGCGTCGGGGTTTTGGCATTGGATGTCGAGCAGCTCGATAAAGTCACGAATGACTTCACGCGGCGTCAGATGCGTGTCGGCTCCCACGCGACCGAACTCGATCTTGAGGAAGTCCACCAAGTCGTTCTCGGTAAGCGTGGGCGTCCAGCCAAAGTAGCCGGCGTGAATTTGCATGAGTTTTTCGATCAGCACCAGCAGCTCCTCGTAGGTGAGTGGCTGCAGGCGGATGATGGGCGCGAGCATGTCCTTAAGGTCTTCGCGCGCAAAGCGGCCCTGAGCGAGTCGGCTGCGCAGGGCCTCGTAGGAGAACACGCCGCGGCGGCGGTCTTCGATGGAGGTTGGCGTGCCGCCCATGATCATGCCTAGGTACTGCGCCTTGCCCTGGAGCGTGTCGTTGTACATGGTCAGGATCTTCTCGTAGTTGTATTGGCGCGTGATGGCGTTGGGAATCTTATACAGATTCACGAGCTCGTCGATGAGCACCAGCATGCCCTTGTAGCCACTGCAGACCAAAAAACGCGCGATGAGTTTGACGTAGTCGTACCAGTCGTCATCGCTGATGATGGTTGAGGAGCCCAGCTCGGCGCGTGCCTCGCTCTTGGTGCGGTATTCGCCGCGAATCCATTTGGTCACGCGGCTCATGGCCTCTTCGTCGCCCCCGGATGCGGCCATGCGATAGCGGCGGAGCATGCGGGTGAAGTCGAAGCCGTGGACCATCTCCTCGAGCGGGGCCAGTTGGGCATTGACGACCGACTCGTCGACGTCGGCACACGAGGCGACCCAGCGATCCAGAATAAGGTTGAGCGCACCGCCCTCGGGGCGCGTCTTGGTCGATATATTGCGGATGAGCTCGCGGTAGGTGGCAAGGCCCTGTCCCTGACCGCCTTGCAGGCGGCGCTCGGGCGACAGGTCGGCATCAGCGACGACGAATCCCTCGCCCATGGCGTGCGTGCGGATAGTCTGGAGCAAAAAGCTCTTGCCGGCGCCGTAACGACCGACCAGAAAGCGGAAGCTCGCGCCACCGTCGGCGATGAGACTCAGATCGGTGAGCAGGGCGCGGATCTCGACCTCGCGCCCTACGGTGATGTAAGGAAGGCCGATGCGCGGGACCACGCCGCCCTTGAGCGAGTTGAGAATGACGGCAGCGACGCGCTTGGGCACGCGAGGTGCTGCGGATGCGGTATCACTCATGGTCTAGGTATCCTCTCACGTCTGCTTCGTAGTCCTCGATAATCTGCGGCCCTGCTGCGTTAAATTCAATTACGGTGTCGCCCACCAGGTCAAAGAGCGCCTCGTTGATGGTATCGACGAGCATGTCCTCGCTCTGCTCCGATTGCACTACCGCCGATTCCGCCTGTACTGCGTTGTGCTCGAGCAGAGCGCGGAGATAGGCGTTTGCGGCGGGCGCGAGTTCGTTTGTGGCGTCAGCGGGCGTAGCAGCTGCGAACGCGGGCGTCGGCGCGAGAAGCGGTGCCACGACACCAAACTGTTCGGTGGATATGGTCGGCTCGTCGGACTCGTCCTGCCCTGCAGCCGCCGCGACCGCCTCGACCATCGCGTCGGCTACGGGCTCGGCTTCCGGTTGCCCTGAGTCCGCTGCCTCGGCTTCTGCGGACGAGCCGTCCTCGCGTTCCTCGTCAATCAAAAGCGCCTCGCGCGTTTGTGCGGCGGCGCTCCGAATATGCCCCAGCTGACTCAGATCGATATCGATCTTGACGGGCTGGTGTGCGGCGTCCCACGAAAGCCATGCCACAATCTCGTCATCGATAATCTTGGCCAGATATTTGGGGACCTTTTCTTCCTTAAGGGGATGGGCAGGGTCCAGCGCCAGGCGCAGGCGTTGGTCGCAGGCGCGCATCATTTCGCCGAGCTTGCTGCTCTTTTGCCTACTACCGTGGATACGCATGCATTCCCAAAAGCCGTTTTGGCAACGGTAGATATGGATGGGGTCCAGACGGTATTCGCAGTCCTCGTGGCGCTCGGGCGCAAAGAATACGGCCGAGGCAAACATGGTGTAGGGCATTGCCGTCTCCTCCCCAAATAAACTTGCCACGATGCCGGTCTTTCGGTGTGTGTCATAGTAGCGCGCCATGCGGACATACACGGCGCACGCCACGTGGCGCAGATCGCGGTGGTGGCTGCGGTCGAGCCGCGAGCTACTTAGGTTGTACGTGGAGAGGGCGTTGATGGCGGCCATGAGTCGCTCCTCGCGCACCTCATCGGGCGGAAGGGGGAGCGTGGGCTCGGAGGTTTTGCGACGCTTAGGGGTCTGGCCGGACGGTGCCGGTACAAGGTCTCGTGCCGCGCGCCGCAGTTCGATAAGGGCGTTATCGAACATGACGGTTTTAGAGTCGCGAAGCAGCTTGGGGTCGAGCCCGTGGAACACGGCGTAATCTTGCAGCCACACGCGCGCAAACCGGTCGATGCCGGGCTCGAAGGCGCGATAGACATCCCAAAAAGCCTTGATCTTGTTAAAACCATCGAGCGGATTATCTACGCCAATGCCGCAGATCAGCTCATAGAGATACAGAAAGGCAAAGGACGTAGACGTTTCCTCGACGGTTCCGCGGCGCACTTGGGCACGCCAGGTAAAGTAGCCGCGCAGTTGCCGGTCGCTCATGGCGTTGTAGGTGGGAAAGTACGACTTAAAGGTGCCGTTGTAGGGACAGTCGTCCTCAAAGCCGGCCATCAGCAGGCCCTGGCGGTAAAAAAGCTCGGCTTCCGAAAGCCAGCGGCCCGCACCGCCCTTGGGGTCATCCTGCCAGCGCGATATCTCGCGCATTTTACGGTACTGGTCGGGGAGGAAATTCTGCATCTGTCGGCCGGTTTTGAGAATCGGCTCGTCTGCGTAGGTTTCGTTTGAGAAGCGGGCGGACTGATGGGTCCGGGCCTCGGCCATAATGCGCTCGATGAGCATCTTGATGTCCTGGTCGGCCACCGCTCCTCCTCTCGAACGCAGCTACGGTGACCTCATATCATAGCACAGCATCAAACAGATGTTCGAGATACCGCTGCGTTGATAGATTTAGAACAGGAGGGCGTATATGACGGCGATGACGACGGAGGGAAGCATATTGGCCGTGCGGAAGGTCTGAGGACGGATGAGGTTGACGCCGACGCAGAAGATGAGCATGGAGCCTACGAGCGAAAGGCTGTTGAGGGCTGCTGTGGTCATGATGGGGGAGAGCGCGCCGGCAAACAACGTGATCGTCCCCTGGAACACGGCGACGGGCAGGGCGGAGAAGATGCAGCCGCGGCCAAGCGAGGCCGTCATGGTGCAGACGATGATGCAGTCCAGTGCGCCCTTGAGGGCAAGCGTTGACCAGTCGCCGAGCAGGCCGTCCTGGATCGATCCCACAATGGCCATGGCGCCGATGCACACGGTGAGTGAAGTCGAGACAAAAGCGTTGGTGAACTCGTTATCGCCCTCACTGCCAGTCTTGCGCTTGAGCCATTCGCCAAGGTTCTCGATGGAGGCCTCCAAGTTGATGGCCTCGCCGATGAGCGAACCGAGCGCAAATGAGACGATGAGCATGGTGGTACCGGTGGTCGCTAGCGCCTTTCCATCGATGATGAGCATCTTTTGCATGGTGCCGCCCAGGCCGATAAACAGGACGCACAGCCCCGATGCTTTCATGAGCGTGTCTTGGATGCGCGGTGTAATGAAGCGGCCGCCCGCTAATCCCAAAAGACCGCCCGCAACTAAAAGCGCAACGTTGATGATTGTTCCCAAGCCCGGCATGAGCCCTCCTGTATTGATGCCAACGTGGCAATCGTAGCAGAACGAAATGCGAGGCACATCGCGACTCATCTAATACGTTATATAAGTGGTATTAGGAATGATGCGCAGCATTTAAGCCTCAGGTGGTTGTCGGGACATAGGGGTAGTAGTCAAAGCGCAGTGTCATAAGCCGCTGCGGGGATTCAATAGCCGCGGCGATGATATTGGCATCGCGGGCACGATCAAACCCTTCGAGTTCGATCTGATACGAGACGTCTTGCATAATGTCCAGACGTCGCCAGGCTAGAAGTGCGTCGCCATCGAATTCCAAGGTCTTGCCTCCGTCTGGGGCAACGGCGTATAGACGCAGTTTAGCGGTGGTTGCAGGGTCGACAACCGTGACCTTTTTAATTTCGTTTCGAGTATTCTTGGCGCCCAACAAGGTGAGCAGTGTTGGGGCCACGACCTCGCCCGATGGCAAAAAGACGACTTCGATGGATTCGGGAAATGCGATGATGGCCGACTTGCGGACGGGCTGATTGGCGGCGGCAACTTCGATGTTTGCAGCATCGATGACCTCTGTGTGGTCGAGGGCGGCAAGCACGCAGCAGTTACCTTCATCGATCTCCTGAGGATCAGCAAGCCCCAGACTGTCCGCGAGCTCGGGATCGTTTGGACCGGTAGCGGGCTCATTCGGTGCTTCGAAAGAAGCTGGGACGCTGTTTGTCGGCGACGGCGTGTCGCCCGCACCTGCTTCTTTGTCCGTGCTCTCTTCTTGTATGGTTGCGTTGATGGGTTCGTCGTTTGAGGGGAGCGTCTTGGCGTCAAGCGCGGAGGGGACAATCCCGACGGCTCCGGATCCGTTCCACTCCATCTCGAGAAGCGCCGGGTCGGCAAGAATGCGTTGCCTGCCTAGCGTGTGGGTATCGATCGCAATAGGGCCTGCCTCCGTCCCGCGCGTAAGGCTGAGCGATCCGGCCGGCTTCTCGAAATGAATGTCTGTGTCTTCGGTGCTGGCGGCGTAGAACAGCAGGGATGCTTCTCCCGCCGCGATGGCATCGGTGCCCGCCTTGGTCAGCCGCAGCGATGCCGTGAATGAGAGGGTGGGCTGCACATCGTCTGCATTCGCGGCGGCGCAGCCCAGACATATACCGCCTCCTTTCTCGAAAAACGCACCGTCGAAGGCGACCTTCGCTCCGTTCGCCGAGTCATCGACCGAAGCGATATCGATGTGCAACCCCAAATCGCACGGATCGCCATCTGCATCGAGCACAATCGAGCGCCACGTGCAGACGGCGCACCCCGCCTGGGAGCCGTTTGCCTTGTTCGAATGATTGATATCCACGACTATCGAGCCGTCCGTATTACGACGAAGGCATCCCGAGGTTGAGATTGCGGCCTGTGCGAACGAAAAACGCTTGCACGCAATGGCGCTCGACGGATTTGGTGCGGAGCTTAGGGCTGCTGGTAAGGAGTCTGCCATGACGGGAGTCGCCCAAGCGGCGACAGGCGTTCCGGTTGCGAGCGCGCCGCAGAGTGCGACGACGGGCAAAAGGTTCTTCGATGCCATGGGGTCTCCTTAGCTAATTTAGTGCGGCCTGTCCGTGTTTCGTTTCTGGCTGCGTTTGATGTGCAGACCGAGGCCGGCGGTTCCCGTGCCTGCTGCCGTGGCGCCTGCTGCCAAGAGCCATCGTCTGTCGTCTGTCTGTGCCAACGGTTCCTTGCAGTTGCCGCGGTCGAGCTCCGAGAGGTCGACCGTCACCTGCGTGGCGGCCTGCGCCTGTTCTTGCTGGGCAAAGGCCATGGCTGGCCCAAACGCTAGGATACTGACGGCGGCGGCCAGGGCGACGGCCTTATGCCGTGTGCGCACCGGGCTCGACCGTCCAGGTGATCGTTGCAACCTGATCGCCTTCGCCGGTTACGTGGAGGATGTCGCGCGTGACGCGGGCGACGTTTCCGCTTGTCTTGAGCTTAATTTTGTCCGTGCCGCCGGCAATGCCCTGGTAGCCCATGTCGAAGGCTGCATTCTTGGAAAGATCGAGGCCTGTCTCCTGCATTGCGGCGCTGGCGTTCTGGAGTGCGCCGTCGGGGCCGACCTTAAAGTCGATGGAATTCTGCGCGGTTCCGGCCTTGGCGTCGGCGGCAATGGTCCAGGTGTTCATGGCGTCGATCTTCATGTTGGTGACATGGATGCCGTAGGCCGAATGATTGTCGATGGTGGTCGCGTCTTCTGAGGGGCCCTGAAGCGTGCCGTCGGCCTTGGCGACGAAGGGAATAACCGTCGGAACTTTGAACTCTACGTTGTCGATCTCGGTCCTGACCATTACTTTCGTGGTTCCAACGCGCCCGGCTGCCAGAGCTGGCGTCGGGGCGGCGCCCATTGCGAGCGCGAGCGCGAGCCCTGCGCCCACGACGAGCGCTCTGGCTCCGTTCATGTTCCTGGTGATGTCCATGGTCGTTCCTTTCTATTCGCCGCGGGCCGTCCCCGCGATGATTGGACGAATGCTGGTGAATTGCGTGCGGTGCCGCGTCGGCCGAAAAAGCTAGTTCTCGGCTTGCTCAACCCGTACCTTGACACGTGTCGGATTGCCGTGGCTGTCGAGGGTCTTGGCATCGAGTGCCTGGATCTCGATGTATGCCTCGCCTTCTTTGATGTCGCCGGCGGGGCACGTCTCGATTGTCTTGCCGGTCTCGACCACACCGGATTCGTACATGGTCTCGTCGTTTTGGATGACGCGGAATCGCTGGGGAAATTTATTGTCTTGGACGTTTTGCACGTTGACGCGCAGCTTGCCGTCCTCCTGTAGCTGAGCGACCGGCGCGACCGAAATCGTCATCATGTTGTCGCGGACGATGGCATCGAGCTCATCTTGGATTTCTTGTCGCGATTTACCCTCTGCCGTCGTGACTGAGGCACCCGCTTCGGGCACGGGCTGCGACTGCCAGGCGTATAGCCCTACGGCGATGAGGGCGCAGACGATAGCCAGACAGACAACGACGAGTTTCTTGCGACGCCCCAGTCCTGCGAGGCGGGGCGGCTTCTTCGCACTCATGCGGCGTCCTTGGTGGTGTAGACACGTGCGAACGTGGACGGGTCCGCTCCAAAGAGCATGTGAAGCATCAGGCGGCGCGAGTAGATGAGCTCGTCAAAGTCGTGAGGGAGCTCGATGTCGTGGATACGCGCGATGTGGTGGGCGAGCGCCGAGAACGACTCGGGGTCGCAGATAACATCGGTGGTGACGTGGTAGACCGCCGTATCGGGGAACGCCTCTTCGTCGAAAGGCAGGAGATAGGGATCGTCGTCGACCTCGATGGCGACGCCGTACTGGGGCCAGTAATATGCCATGGGAACCTCCCTGCTTCTGGGGCCAAACTTCTATCGGTTTTGGCTGTCGATGCCGACCGTATCAGCCGCTACTTGACCAATTTCTGACCAAATGCTTGACGGATTGACATCTCCGCAGGTAAAAGGTGGGAAAAATTATTCAACTTTTTTCGAGCGACAATCGAGCGGTCGGCGACGGCGGGGCGATATGTGTCAAAAGCATCGTCTGCCGAGGAAGCCTTGCCGTTCGCCGAATTGCACGAACGTAAAAACGCCAATTATGGAGACGGTCTCGAACACGTCGACGAAACGATGCGGTAACATCTCCCTGCAAACACTGTAGTTAGCTAAAGGGGGAGTTCGCGTGTCTGCAACCATTAAACCCTTCACCGACGAGTTCGAGGAGTATGGCCGCGATGAATCTCGCGCATCGGGCGAAGCATCGAGCATCTCGTTTCCGACAACGGAAGACGAGGTCCGTGCCATTTTGGAAACGCTCCATGCCGAGCGTGTCCCGGTAACGGTTCAGGGCGCCCGAACCGGCCTTGCCGCCGGTGCCGTGCCCCACGGTGGGCATATCCTCAATACTTCCCGTATGACTCGCTACTTGGGCCTTCGCCGCGATGAACAAGGCCAATTTCTGCTGCGCGTGGAGCCGGGCGTTGTGCTCTCGGAGCTGCGTAAGCAGCTGAGCAAGAAGGTACTGCCGACCGCTGGTTGGGACCAGGCATCGCTTGAGGCCTACGAGGAGTTCCAAGAGTCCCCCGAGCAGTTCTTTCCCACCGATCCCACCGAGGCATCTGCCTGTCTGGGCGGCATGGCGGCATGCAACGCCTCCGGCGCCCGCAGCTACGCTTACGGTCCCATGCGCCCGCATATCACGGGACTCCACGTCGCGCTGGCTGATGGCGATTTGCTTGAGCTTCAGCGCGGCGAGGCTTTTGCCCAGGGCCGCCACCTGTCGCTCGTGACGGCAGAGGGCCGTACGCTCGAGCTCGATCTTCCCAGCTATACCATGCCCGAGACAAAAAATGCCTCAGGCTATTTCGTTGCGGACGATATGGACGCCATCGATCTTTTTATCGGTGCGTGCGGCACGCTCGGCGTCATTACCGAGCTCGAGATCGCCCTGCAGGCGGCACCTTCGGTCGTATGGGGTGTGAGTTGCTTTTTCGATAGCGAAGACAAGGCCGTGTCCTTTACCGATTCCGTGCGTCCCGTGCTGTCCCATGCCGCCGCTATTGAGTATTTCGATGCTGGCGCCCTGGATATCCTGCGTCGCCAGCGCGAGCAGTCGACAGCGTTTGCCTCGCTGCCGGCGCTCGACGACGAGGCAAAGGTCTGTGTCTACGTGGAGCTCGACTGCGATGACGAGGCGCAGGCGACCGAGGAGCTGTGCCACCTGGGATGGGTGCTGGAGCTTGCGGGCGGCCGCGACGATGCGACATGGGTCGCCCGCACCGAAGTCGATCGCGAGTGCCAGCGGTTCTTCCGCCACGCGGTCCCCGAGAGCGTCAATATGCTCATTGACGAGCGTCGCCGCATCGACCCCACCATTACCAAGCTGGGCTCGGACATGTCGGTGCCCAACGCACGCTTGGGCGATGTCATCGGCCTTTATCGCCGCACGTTAGCCGAAAGTGGGCTTGAATCTGCTGCCTGGGGGCACATCGGTAACAACCATCTGCATGTGAACATCCTGCCGCGCGACGCGCAGGACTACCGTCGCGGTGGCGAGCTGTTTGCCCAGTGGGCTGCGGAGGTAACGGCTATGGGCGGTGCCGTTTCTGCCGAACACGGCGTCGGCAAGATCAAGGCGGGCTTCTTGGAGACGATGTACGGCCACGAGGCCATGGTCGAGTCGGCGCGCCTCAAACTCCAGCTCGATCCTGCCGGCCAGCTGGGTCGCGGCAACCTGTTTTCGGAGAAGCTCTTGGATGAGCTCGTCCAGAAAGGGGGCGCGTGAAGATGAGCGATTTCCATATGGTGGTGTGCGTCAAGGCGGTGCCCGGAAGCACCGAGGTCAAGATGGACCCCAAGACCAATACTATCGTGCGTGATGGCAAGCAGGCGGTCGTTAATCCCTTCGATGCAAGTGCCCTCGAATGTGCGCTAGCGCTGAAGGACGACTTTATCGGCTTTGGCATGGACGTGCGTGTGACGGTGGTGTCGATGGGCATCCCCGCGACCGAGTCGCTGCTGCGCGACTGCATCGCTCGAGGCGCCGACGACGCGCTGCTGCTGACCGATCGCGCCTTTGCAGGTGCCGATACCCTGGCGACCACCTATGCTCTCAAATGCGGCATCGAGGCACTCGACGAGGACTTCGACCTGCTCATCTGCGGCAAGATGGCGGTGGATGGCGATACGGCCCAGATTGGTCCCGAGCTTGCCGGTGCCTTTGAGATTCCCTGCGTGACCGACGTGAGCTGCGTGCAAAGCGCGGGCTTTACGACGTGTGGCTCGCTGGCGCTCGTTCACGGATGCGATGCCGGCGAGGAGACGGTGTGTCTTGAGATGCCGTGCGCGATGACGACTGCCAAGGAGATTGGCCAGTTGCGTATGCCGAGTATTGCCGGTATTCGCGCGGCGGAGGAGGCGGACGTGCGCGTGGTCAGTGCCGCCGACGTGAACGCCGACCCCGCGCGTTGCGGTCTTGCCGGATCACCGACGCAGGTCGTGCGCTCGTTTGTGCCCGACCGTGACCAAACGTGCGAGGCCGTTGAGGGAACGGCGTCCGAGCAGGCGGTAAAACTTGCCAAGATTATTGAGGGGATGGCATAGATGAGCGGGCTGATTATCGATAGCGAAGCCTGTATCGGCTGCGGTCGCTGCGTTCGCGCCTGCGCCTCGGGCGGCATTGTGGTGGAGGGTGAGCGCCCCAATCGCTGTGCCCGCGTAACCGACGGCTGTATCCTGTGCGGTGGGTGCGTCGACGCCTGCCCCGTCAACGCCATCTCGATTGAGCGCGACGAGGCCGCCGGCGCGGCAGACCTTGACGCATATCGAGACATCTGGATCTTCGTGCAGACTGACGAGCACGATGCCGTTGCATCCGTGGCCTTCGAGCTCATGGGCAAGGGGCGCGAGCTTGCCGATGCCCGCGGCTGCCGTCTGGTGGCACTGGTCGGCATGAGCCCCGAGGGCTCACTCGGGGACCTGGAGCATCTGATTTGCGCCGGTGCGGACGAAGTTCTGGTCTGTCGTGACGAGCGCCTGCGTCAGAACGACGTGGAGGTCTACGCTCGCTTGATCTGCGATTTGGTAGCCGAGCGCAAGCCCGAGGCCATTCTGTACGGCGCGACCGCCTTTGGTCGCGAGCTGGCGCCCGGTGTGGCCGTGCGCTTGCAGACGGGTCTTACGGCCGATTGCACGGTGCTTTCTATGGATACGGAGACGGGTCTGCTGCAGCAGACGCGCCCGGCGTTTGGCGGCAACCTGATGGCCACCATTATCTGCCCCAACCACCGTCCTCAGATGGCAACGGTGCGCCCCGGCATCTTTAAGGCGCCCGAGTTTGACTATAGCCGCTCCGGCACGATTACCCAGGTAGTGCTTGCGGATGACGTTAAGGCCCGCGTCGAGATCTCGATTCCCGCCGAGGAGTGGGGACAGCAGGCCTCAATTGCCGATGCCGAGCGTCTGGTCGTGGTGGGCCGCGGCATCGGCTCCAAGAAGAATCTGCCCCTGATGCGAAAGCTCGCCGATGCCCTGGGTGCCGAGCTTGGTTGCACGCGTCCCATTGTGGAGGCAGGCTGGTTGGAGTATCGCCACCAAATTGGCCAGACGGGTGTATCGGTCTCGCCCAAGCTCCTCGTGAGCATCGGTGTCTCGGGCGCTATCCAGCATCTCGCCGGCATCGGTGGGGCGGAGTGCATTGTCGCCATCAATGAGGACCCGGATGCCCCCATCTTCGGTGCCGCCCAGTACAAGGTCGTCGGCGATGCCGTTGAGATCGTTGAGGAACTGCTGGCTCAGCTCGAGTGCTAAGCGCTTGCCAGCCAGTCGCGCAGCTCGTCCTTAAGGCGGCTCCAGGTTGCCTGCGCGGCGGGGTCGGTAAAGGGTCGCGTAATGCCAAAGGGCGCGTCGAGCAGGCGGTGGATATCGCCCTGTTTGCGCGCCAGCGCGCGGCTCGCTGGATAGACGAGCTCAAACATAAAGCAGATGAGCCCCACCAGGTAGTCCGCCGGCTCGTTGCGCTCGTCACGCGCGACGCAGCGATGCTCGTCAAAGGCGGTAAGCGCCGGTGTCGAGAAGTGGCTGGCGAGAAACGTGTCCTCATCCACCTTGAGGATGGTGTCGACGGTGCTGTCGGCGATGGCGCGCATAATGTCGATCTTGTCGCCATCGCGCACGATCTCGCAGAAGCTCCGTGTACGGGTGTCGAGTTCCGTGGGCAGGCGAAAATCACTGTGGTGGGCGATGCTCGCGCGGATCAGTTCGTCCTCTGCCGGGTCATCGATAAAGTCGCGGATGCTCGTTACGGCGGGTGCATCGGCGGGATTCTCGCCAAAGAGGACCTCGATGCCCAGCGCTGCATGGCTCATGCTCTCGGCGTCCTTAAAGGTGTCCCAGCTCCGCAACTGCTCAAAGCGGCCCATATCGTGTAGCAGGCCGCAAAGCCATGCCAGGTCAATATCTTCTGACGACCAGCCCTGCTCGCGCGCTACGGCATCGCATGCCTCGGCCACGTGGTACGTATGCTCGATTTTGAGCGCGATGCGTGGGTTGGTGGCGTCGTAGGCATCGGTGTAGCTTTTGAAGGCCGCGCGCGCCCGGTCTCGATCGATAGCTGTCATAATGACTTCCTAAAAAGTTGTGTCTTTCGATCCGGTGGCAATTGTAGGTGAACTTTATTGCCACCGGTTGATATTTCTGCTGCGTTGCAAGGCGCGCTGCAGACGACTTACCAGAATGGGAGTGGCATGGTCCTTAGGATCTTTAAAATCGTCTGGCCAGTGATGCTTACCTATGTTGCAATAGGCGCGCCGTGCGGAATGATCATGGGGCAGACGGGAATGGAGCCCTGGATGGTCTTTGCTCTGAGCAGCACGTTTGTGACGGGCAGCGGCCAGTTTATGATCTGCAATCTTTGGCTGGCGGGCGTACCGGCACCTTCGATTATCGCGAGCGTCGCCGCCATCTCCTCGCGCTTCGCTCTTTACTCGGCATCGATCGCACCCCATCTGGCGGGCGCCTCGAAGCGTCAGACGCTGGCTGTTGCCGCGACGCTCACCGAGGAGGCATACGGCATCTCGCTTGCCAAGCTGGTTGAGGGGGAGGATTGGGGCCCGCGCGAATCCTTCGTGCTCAACGTGATCCTCATCGCGACATGGGGCGCTTCGTGCACGATGGGTGCCATCGTCGGTGCCGTTGTCGATGTTCCCACCGCTATTGCGAGTTTCGTCTGCACGTCGCTCTTTATCTGTCTACTCTTTTCGCAGCGGCTGTCGCGCGGCAACGTTGTCGCGGCGGTTTCGGGCGCGGTGTCCGTCGCCGTATGCAAGTTCTTGGGCCTCACGAATATTGCCGTGCCGGCAAGCGTCGTGGTCGGCATTGCCATTGCGCTGGCGTGCGATGCTGTATTAGACGGAAGAGGTGCCCGCCATGCCCGCTAACGAGTTCTTGGTTCTGTGGCTGTCGTCGTGGGCTGCTATCGCGTTCTTTCGCATCGCGCCGGCGTTTGCCTTGCGCGGGCGGACCCTGTCGCCCCGCATTACCGAGGCCCTGGGTTATATCCCGCCCGCTGCCTTTGCCGCGCTGGTCGCCAACGACTTGGCGAGCCCCGGCGCGTTCGACGCGGGACCCTGGCCTGCCTTGGTTCCCTGGATTGCGGCTGCCGGCGTCGTGGCCGTGGCGGTCAAGACAAAATCGATGCTTTGGTGCTGCGTCTCGGGCATCGTACTCTATATCGTCTTGAGCCTTATATAGGGGTGGCGTCGCGGGCGCCGAATCTCGTTCCATCCCAACTTGTCGAGTTTTTCACCGAGCTGGTCTATTTCTTCTGGTACCATGGTCAAACTTTACTGTAGCAAAGCGTGACGTGGGCTTTTGTACCCCGTCAGCGGAAATGGGGGTTTCATGGCACAGGAAGCGACCGCCAACGAGCAAAAGAAATTCAAGGTCCCGCGCATCCCGGGCGACATCATGATCTATCCGATGATCGTCGGTCTTTTGCTCAACACCTTCTGCCCGCAGGTTTTTGAGATCGGCGGATTCTTTACGGCTGCCTGCCGCGGTGGCTCCAATACCATCGTCGCCGCGATCCTGCTGTTTGTGGGCGCCGGCATCAGCTTTAAGTCCACGCCGGGCGCTATCAAGACCGGCATCGTCGTGCTGATTCCCAAGCTGGTCGTCGCAGCGGCTCTCGGCCTGGGCGTGGCATATTTCTTTAACGACAACTTCCTGGGTCTGAGCTCCGTGTCTATCATCGGCGGCATCACGTTTTGCAACATGGCGCTCTATACGGGCATCATGGGCGAGTTCGGCGATGAGTCTGAGCAGGGCGCCGTCGGTATCCTGTTCTTTACGGCCGGCCCCGCCGTCACGATGATCATCCTCGGTGTTTCCGGCCTCGCCAACATTCCCATTGGCACCATTATCGGCTCCATCTTGCCACTCGTTATCGGCATGGTTCTGGGCAACCTGTTCCCGTTTATCAAGAACCTGCTGGTTCCCGGTGCCAATCCCGCGATTGCCGTCATCGGATTTCAGCTCGGTGCGTCCATGAGCCTGTCGAGCTTTATCACCGGCGGTATTTCCGGCATCTTGCTGGGCCTTGTCACGCTGTTTGTCGTCGGTCCCATCACCTTTGCGTTCGAGCGTCTGTGCGGCGGCAATGGCAAGGCCGCTGTGGCTTGCTCCACCATTGCCGGCACGGCTATGACCACACCGGTTGCCCTCGCCGAGGTCGCACCGCGCTACGCCGAGCTTGCGCCCACCGTGTACGCTCAGATCGCCACCGCCGTTATCATCACGGCGGTCATGGCTCCGATTCTGACTGGCTGGGTCGACAAGAAGTTCTGCCAAGGCAAGGAGGATTTGTCGCCTGTCGGTGTCGAGGCCATCGAGGAAGCCGTCGCGACTGACATCGATGGCGAGTAGCAATCGATACCTATCAATGATGCCGGCGTGTGCAATTCGCGCCGTATGGGCGCCCGAACAGAAACTGTTTTGCAGTGATGTTCGGGCGCTCTGCTATTATCCCCTTTACCCCTGCGGAGTAAAGGGGTGTTTATTGCCCTGATTCGAATTGGGCGATTCTGACCACTTGGGTATTGAAGGGATGGCGCTAGTGGTTAAGGCACTTAAGATTGAGATATTCGTGCTATGCATGATTGTTCTTATCGGGCTTGCCGTGCGAAGTCGTCGCTCCTTGTTCTCGAGCACCCAGCAGCTATTGTTTAGCATGCTTGGCTACACCTCTGCCGCGTACATATTATTCGATATGATCTGGACGCTTTCGGACGGTGTGGACGGCACGTTGGGCATTGCTGCCAACTGGATTTCCAACGCGGTTTCGTTTTCGCTCTTTGCTATCGCGTGTCTCATTTGGTTTATCTATTCCGAGACGGTGCAGGGTTCTCGCCTTTTGACCTCGCGCTATAGGGTGGTGCTTGTAGCGTTGCCTACGGCTCTGGTGGTCGTGCTGGCGTTTACCAGTTACTGGACGCACGCCCTGTTCTATATCGATTCGCAGGGCGTGTATCGTCGCGGCTTTGCCTATATGATCCAGCCCATCGTCAGCTACTGTTACGTTATACATACGTCCCTGCATGCATTTGTGCAATCTCGCAGGGTCGAGAGCCTGCAGACGAAGGCCATCTATCGAACCTTGGCATTTTTCGCCATTCCGGCCCTGGTGGGCGGTACCTTTCAGGTCGTATACTCGGTGCCCGGCCTTTGTGTCGGCATAATGATTAGCATGTTGCTGCTCTACATCATCTACCAGGAGCAGCTCATCTCGACCGACCCGTTGACTGGACTTAACAATCGCAACCGTTTTGAGACCTATATGCTGTCGCTCTTCTCAAATGTGGATCAGGCCGAAGATGTATATCTGCTTATGATGGACGGCGACGGCTTTAAGCAGATTAACGATCGCTATGGGCATGTGGAGGGCGACCACGCTCTTCAGGTCATATCCGCTGCGCTCAAAGAAGTCTGCTCGGCGTCTGGCGGCTTTATCGCACGTTATGGTGGCGATGAGTTCGTGGTGCTCCAAAAGGCAGTGGCGGAACAGGATATCATGCATCTGTGCGCGACAATCAACGATGAGCTCGCGCGCGCCGAGGTTCCGTATCTGTTGCGGATGTCCATCGGCTACGCACGGGTTGGTGATGGCGTCGATACCTGGCAAGACTTGCTTCGCGCTGCCGATGCGGAGCTCTACCGTGTCAAGGCCGAGAAAAAGAAAGCTGGCATCCAGATACGCTAGATAAAGGGGTGCAAGCTTGCGTGCATGGCGGCCCTCGGCTCTCCGATGTACTCCATTAAGCTAAAGTGTGCGAACATCCTCCCTAAAAAGGTGAGCTCGCTAGGCCTTTTTGGGCCTGTTGACGATGATGATGCCGCCGCAGACCAACAGCAGGGCAACAAGTACGGTAACAGGGCTCGTGCCAGCGCCCTCGCCGAGCAGCAGAGCGCTCAACAGTACGCCAAAGACTGGATTCATAAAGCCAAAGACCGACACACGGCTGACGGGGTTGACGGCAAGCAGACGCGACCATAGCGAGTACGCGACGGCGGAAATGAGTGCCATATAGATAATGAGTGCGATGGCGGGGATGATCGCGGTGGGGGAGAGCGCGCCGCCCATCAAAAACCCGATGACGGTAAGGACCAAACCTCCGACTAAAAACTGCCAGCCGGCGAGCAAGACGCCGTCATGCTTGCGCGAGAAGATGCCGATCAGGCAGGTCGAAAGAGCACCCGCGACAGTGGAGGCTAGGATAAAGCCCTCGCCATCGAGCCTGAAGCCAAAGGTGCCATCTGCGCCCGAGAGGTTGACGAGCGCGACGCCGGCAAAGCCCAGCGCACAGCCAAGCACCTTGGCCGTATTGAGCTTCTCGGTGTGAAATGCCAGGGCGGCAAAGAGGATTGCGAGGAAGTTGGCGCTGGCCTCGATGATGGAGCTCGACATGGCGCTGGCGCGCGAGAGGCCCAGATAGAAAAAGAAGTACTGCCCGATAGTCTGGAAGAGCGACAAGACAAAGATGGGCTTGATGTCGCGAGCCTGCGGAATGAGGGGGCGGCGTTGGGCCGCACTCATCCCAACGATAACCAGGGCGCCGGCAAGCGTGAAGCGCAAGCCCGCAAAGAGCAGCTGCGAGGCGCTATCGTGCGCCGGGATACCAAAGAGTGCGTAGCCGATCTTGATGCAGGGAAAGGCCGATCCCCAGAGTGCACAGCAAACAAGACAACCCAGGATGAGTCCGGGCAGGGTGGCGAGATACGGCTTGCGGCTTTCCATGATGTCCTTCCTGCATGCGCGAAGCAAAAAAGAACCCGCCACCGGATGCGTCGGTGGCGGGTGTTGTTACCCGAGGGGATTGTACCCGATGGGAAAGGTTTAAGCGAAGTAGGCCACGCCGCTCTCAAAGATCGGCATGAACTTATCGCCGGGGACATGCTCGGGCACGTTGCGGTACAGGTTGTCGCCGCGACGCTCGGCATGGCCCATCTTGCCCAGGACGCGGCCGTCGGGGCTGGTGATGCCCTCGATGGCGAGTGCGGAGCCGTTGGGGTTGACGGAGAGATCCATGCTGGGCTTGCCGTTCTCGCCCACGTACTGCGTGGCGACCTGGCCGTTGGCGATCAGCTGGGCGAGCACTTCGTCATTGGCGACAAAGCGGCCCTCGCCGTGGCTGATGGCGACGGTGTAGGGGTCGTCCAGGCTGCACTGCGACAGCCACGGGGACAAGTTGGACGAGATGCGGGTGCGCACCAGACGGCTCTGGTGGCGACCGATGGTGTTGAACGTCAACGTGGGCGTATCGGGCGTGGCGTCGACGATGTCGCCGTAGGGCACCAGGCCGAGCTTGATCAGGGCCTGGAAGCCGTTGCAGATGCCCAGCATCAGGCCATCGCGGGCCTTGAGCAGGTCGCGGACTGCCTCGGTGACCTCGGGAGCGCGGAAGAACGCCGTGATGAACTTGGCAGAGCCGTCGGGCTCGTCGCCGCCCGAGAAGCCGCCGGGGATCATAACGATCTGGCTTGCACGGATGCGGCGGGCAAGCTCGCGGGTGCTCTCGGCGACGGCCTCGGGCGTGAGGTTGTTGATCACGAAGGTGTCGGCCTCGGCACCGGCGGCACGGAAGGCGCGGGCGCTGTCGTACTCGCAGTTGTTGCCGGGGAACACGGGGATGATCACGCGCGGGCGGGCGATCTTGGCGCCGCCGTACACGTGGATATCCTTGGCGCGGAAGTCGATGGTCTCGACCTCGGGGGTCTTGCCGGCGCTGCGGTAGGCGAAGACGCCCTCGATGCCGCTCTCCCAGGCCTCCTGGAGCTCGGCGAGCTCGATGACCTCGGAGCCGGTGTCGATGACATAGCCCTCGACGGTGGTGCCCAGGGGCTCGACGACAACGCCGTCGGCGACCTCGGGCAGCTCGGCATCCTCGGCGAGCTCGACGATAAAGCTACCGTAGAGCGGGGTGAAGAGGCTCTCCACGTCCACATCCTCGGCAAGCTCGATACCGATCTGGTTGCCGACGCACATTTTAAAGAGGCTCTCGGCGCCGCAGCCGTAGCCGGGCGTGGAGATGGCCAGGGCGTTGCCGTTGGCGGTGAGCGCCTCGACGGCGTCAAACGCGGCGAGCAGCTGCTGGGCGTCGGGGCGGTAATCCTCGCCGTAGGTGGCGGGGGCGATGCGGACGACGCGGTGCGTGAGGCCCTTGAACTCGGGCGAGACGGCGCGGGCGGCCTTGCCCACGGCGACGGCGAAGCTGATCAGGGTCGGCGGAACGTTGAGCTCGCCGGCCTCGTCCTCAAACGAACCGCTCATAGAGTCCTTGCCGCCGATGGCGCCGGCATCCAGGTCGACCTGGGCCATAAGGGCACCCAGGACGGCAGCCATGGGCTTGCCCCAGCGCTCTGCTTCGGTGCGCAGGCGCTCGAAGTACTCCTGGAAGGAGAGGTAGGCGCGCTTGTGCTCAAAGCCGGCGGCAACGAGCTTGGCGATGGACTCGACCACGGACAGGTAGGCGCCCGCAAACTGGTCGGCCTCCATCAAATAGGGGTTGAAGCCCCATGCCATGGCACTCGCTGTGGTGGTCTCGCCGTCCACGGGGAACTTGGCGACCATGGCCGAGCTCGGGGTGAGCTGCGTCTTGCCGCCAAAAGGCATAAGCACGGTCGCGGCGCCGATGGTGGAGTCGAAGCGCTCGGAAAGGCCCTTGTTAGAAGCGACGTTGAGGTCGGTGACGAGCGAGGTCATGCGCTCGGCGAGCGTGGTACCGGCCCAGCTGGGCTGCCACACACTGCGGGCGCAGACGTGGGCGACCTGGTGCTTGGGCGCACCGTTGGAGTTGAGGAACTCGCGGGACAGATCGACGATGGCGACGCCGTTCCAGGCCATGCGCATGCGCGGCTCGGCGGTAACCTCGGCGATAACGGTCGCCTCCAGGTTCTCCTCGGCGGCGTAGCCCATGAACTCCTCGACGTCACCGTCGGCGACGGCGCAGGCCATGCGCTCCTGGGATTCAGAGATGGCGAGCTCGGTGCCGTCAAGACCGTCGTACTTCTTGGTCACGGTATCAAGGTCGACATACAGGCCGTCGGCAAGCTCGCCTACGGCGACCGAGACACCGCCGGCGCCAAAGTCGTTGCATCGCTTGATCAGACGGCAGGCATCGCCGCGGCGGAACAGGCGCTGCAGCTTGCGCTCGACCGGGGCGTTGCCCTTCTGGACCTCGGCGCCCGATGTCTCGATGGACTCGGTGTTCTGGGTCTTGGAGGAGCCGGTGGCACCGCCGATGCCGTCACGGCCGGTGCGGCCGCCCAACAGGATGATCTTGTCGGTGGGGGCGGGGCACTCGCGACGCACGTGGTTTGCCGGGGTGGCGCCCACGACGGCGCCGACCTCCATGCGCTTGGCGACGTAGCCGGGGTGATAGAGTTCGTTGACCTGACCGGTGGCAAGGCCGATCTGGTTGCCGTAGCTGGAGTAGCCGGCGGCAGCAGTGGTCACGAGCTTACGCTGCGGCAGCTTGCCCTCGAGCGTCTCGGACACGGGGACGGTGGGGTCGCCGGCGCCGGTGACACGCATGGCCTGGTACACGTAGCTGCGGCCCGACAGCGGGTCGCGGATGGCGCCGCCCAGACAGGTCGAAG